>JAJQDG010000118.1 GCA_021202305.1 Candidatus Gastranaerophilales bacterium | reverse complement strand
ATGTAAAATCAATTGTTAATAAATTAAATACCAAAAACAGAATACAAGCCGCAGTGTTGGCTGTGAGATTAGGGTTAGAGAATGAATTAATGAATGAGTAAGTGAATAAATAAATAAATAAATAAATGAATGAATGAATGAATAAAATAATAAATAAATAAAATAACAAATTCAATTATTTGTTAATGAATTAATGATGATACATGGGCCAGGGCAGTTCAGGATCTGTCCCCTATGAAGTGTTGCAAAAAGCTTGCCTGTGCAGAGAGTAAATGCCGGCAGGGGGGTAACACCCGCGCGCCGGGAGGTACCTGCCGGTTAGAATTTTTAATTCCGATACCGGCTGGATACCGGCAGAGTACACGTTAAACGCGGGAACGAGCTTTTGCCACGCACGACATAAGCACGTTCCGGCAGACATTTTAATTTTAAGGCATCCCCGAATTATTTTCTATATGCGCCGTCAGGCAGGGCGGCTCTGTTTATCATAGGTACGTAAAAATCGGTATTTATATTAAGTTGTTTGCCTATTTCAAGGAGTAAAAGAATAATTCTTCTGTCTTTAGCTTTATCTTTTGAGTTTTCAAGATATTCTATTATATAGTCAATTTTTGAATATATTTTTTCGTAATATATATTTTGTGAAACGCGAATATCCACTTCAAGCCCTAATTTGTCTATTAGCCCGAAAACCGCAAGTATTTTTTGTGCATATTCTTCGTTTGGATTATCTGCCGCATTTTCAAGCAGCTTTTGCAATTTTTTTGCTATGATGTATTTTGCACGCGACTTATTTAGATTTATATAAAATTTTTGGGCTTCTTCTTTAATTTTATCCAGTTTTTTATTTAATTCTTCATCAAGGAAATTAACGGCATTTTCAAGAGTTTCGTCCAAATCCTTTAAAAGGCAGAATTTTGCCGCAATTCTAAAAACATCAGGTATATCCATGCCCATTAATGCAAGCTGGCTTACAGGCGCGCGTAAATCTTCATAGAGTTCGCGATACGTTTTTTCGGTTTTAAGAAGCCTTTTAACAAGAACCTGTTCAAGTATGATTTTTCTTTTATCAATGAGAACATCTTTAATAGTGTAATAATTCGGGGAAAATTCCTTTTTCATCTTATCAAGCGTTCCAAGAAGCGAATTATGCTCAAATATTTCCAATATATTTTTTCTTGAATCAGAAAATTTATCTTGAGATTCAAACGGGCAGACCGTACAATAATACTCGCTTTCGGAGGTTTTCAAAAGGGCAAAAGTAATATCAAATTTTTCAAAAGTAATTTCGGAGGTTACTTCAATATGCCCGAAAGCAAGCATATTTTCCGCATTTTTATGTACTCTATAGTTAATTTTTTTGATTTTATAACAGTAAATTTCCTCCATATCGGAATTATCACTATAAAGAGAAGAAATTGCCCAGTGCGTAACAATTTTTTCAACCGTTACTCTTGAAGGTTTTACAAACATTTCATATATTTTTTTCCCGTTTTCATATTGGGGAACGTTGCTTTTTGCGCGCTGCAATATCGTAAGAAAATTATCTTCAAGGTTAATATTTGTAAGTTCATACGCAAGCTCCATTGCGCGCAGTGCATATTTCATAATTTGAGTGGTTTCAATACCTGATATTTCAGCAAAAAACCATCCGCAGCTTGTATACATAAGCATGGCAAAACGCTGAATTTCCATTAATTTAATTGCATTAATTTTTTCTTTTCTGGTTAGTTTTTTAGAAGCGTTTTTCTTTAAAAAGTTATCGACGTTTTCACTTGTTCTGTCTAAAACTACATCAATGTAATTATTTCTTGCTTCCCAAAAATCTTTGTAATATTTAGCACCCTCTTTTGCGCAAATTTTTATAAGTTCATCGCGCAGATAATCTAAAGCTTCGCGCAGAGGCTTACGCCATTTTTGATTCCAGCCGGACTGCGCTCCGGTTGAACAGCCGCAATCATCGCACCACCTTTGAACTCCATGGATACAGCTCCATGAAGAAACTGTTTTTATATCAACTTCATATTGAGGCTTAAATTTTTCAAGAAATTCACCGTAATTGGTAACTTGAAAGCCCAGCTCTTTTGCCTTTATGGCTAAAACATAAGAAAGCGCCATATCCCCGAATTTTGTATGGTGTCCGTAGGATTCACCGTCTGTTGCAATGTTTACAAGCTGAGGGCGGTTTCTTTCCTGAACGTAACCGTCTTGAAGCCTGTATGCAAATTTTTCTCCGTTCACAAGAAGATTATCAAATGCCACGGATTTTGAAATTGCGCCGTCGTAAAAGAAAAGGTCTATATATTTATCGGTTCCTTCAACAAAATATCTGTACGGCTGCGAAGGGTCTATACTTCCCCAGCTGACATCGTGCCAGTCTTTTTCGCCGATTTTACGCACGCATTGGGCTTGATAGGGCGACAGAATTGTAAATTTAATGCCGAGATTTGCCAGAACTTCTAACGTAGAAGCATCTGCAGCGGTTTCCGCAAGCCAGATTCCTTCGGGTTTGCGCCCGAACCGTTTTTCAAAATCTTTTATACCCCATATTGCCTGCGTATACTTATCATTATGGTTTGCAAGGGGCATAATAATATGGTTATACACCTGTGCAATTGCACAGCCATGCCCGTTATACACAGATATGGAATTTTTATCCGCATCAATAATTCTTCTATATGATTGCGGCGCATATTTTTCCATCCATGCAAGAAGCGTAGGCCCCATGTTAAAACTCATGTACTGATAATTGTTTATAATGCTTAATATTTTATTTTTATCATCAACAATTCTTGCGACAGAGTTAGGCTCGTAACATTCCATTGAAATTCTTTCATTCCAGTTATGAAAAGGACGGGCGCTGTCTTGAATTTCAATCACCTCGAGCCAGGGATTTTCCCTTGGCGGCTGATAAAAATGACCATGTATAGTTAGATATTTTTCCTGCACAAAAACCCCGATTGCTATTTTTTACTGTTTGGTGCCTTTTGAAGCACTTCTATTGATTCTACATCAACCCACCCGTCGCCGAGTGCGGCTGAAAAAACCTTTCCCTTGAATTTTATGACATCACCCGTATTCAGGTCAATAAATTTTTCTGCATAACTGCGCTTAATAAAAAGTTTAAGTTCAGAAAGCGGCACATCATGGTCTTTAACATCATCCCTTTGAACCAAAAAACCGATATAATCGGAAGAATTGCGCATTGCTTTATTGTAGTCAAGCCCGAGTGTTGTAAATTTATCAAATTTTCCGGTCATTACAACATCTTTATTTAAAAATTCGGAAGGTTTTGATGCAACATCAAGCGGAGAAGCTGCGGTATACTGAATTGCTGCCGGCTTTACAGTGCTTTGCGCGGCACCTGAAGGACAAATAAAAAGTAAAAACAGGCAAATTACAAATAAATATCTTTGAATAATCATAAAAATTGTGTATCTCCTCAACTTAACGGCGCTGATAAAAATATTCTACCATATATTTTTAAAAAAAGAATGTTCAAGAGTGCTATTTTTTTTCTTGACTATTTTTACTACCTATGTAACAATATATGAAAAATCGAAAGGAGAAAAAAATGACATTCGTACCCGAACAAGGTAAAACCTTAACAAAGGAAGAAATTAAAAAAATCATTAAGCAGGAAAGCGTGCGCTTTATCAGGCTTCAATTTGTAGATATCAACGGAACCGTTAAAAATATGGCGGTACCGTCAGAACAAATCGATAAAGTTTTGAATAATGAATGTATGCTTGACGGCTCATCAATTAAAGGATTTAGAAGTATCGAAACTTCAGATATGTATTTTTATCCCGATTTATCAACTTTTTCGCTTCTTCCATGGCGTACTCACGATAATACAACCGTTGCGCGCATTATCTGCGATATTTATAACCCTGACGGCACCCCGTTTGAAGGCTGCCCCAGATGTAATTTAAAACGTGTAATAAAGGAAGCATCCGACATGGGATATGTGTTAAACGTGGGTCCTGAGGCGGAATTTTTCTTGTTTGCTAAAGATGAATGGGGTAACCCGACTCTTGATACTCATGATGAATCAGGATATTACGATGTTGCACCGAATGACAAAGGTGAAGGCGTGCGCGGGAAAATGGTTGAAACCTTGAAAGAAATGGGGTTTGAAATTGAAGCTTCTCACCATGAAGTTGCAGCAGGTCAGCATGAAATTGATTTTAAATATGCAGACGCACTTACAACGGCAGACAATGTTGTTTCTTTCAAATATGCAGTAAGGGCGGTTGCAAGCATTAACGATTTACACGCAACCTTTATGCCCAAGCCTGTTTTTGGAATAAACGGTTCCGGCATGCACTGTAATATATCGTTATTTAAAGACGGAAAAAATGCTTTTTATGATGAAAATGCGCCTTATCAGCTTTCAAATGCGGCATTAAATGTTATAGGCTCGATACTTCAAAATGTAAGAAGTTTTACCGCCGTTATAAACCCGCTTGTAAACAGCTATAAACGCCTTGTTCCGGGGTACGAAGCGCCGGTTTATCTTGCCTGGTCTTTGGCTAACAGGAGCGCGCTTATCAGAGTTCCCGCAAAACGGGGGAATGCAACAAGAGTTGAATTAAGGTCGCCCGATCCTTCATGTAACCCTTATCTTGCTTTTGCGGTTATATTAACCGCTGCACTTGAAGGCATTAAAAATAATACAACTCCGCCTTGCCAAACAGAAGAAAATATATACCACATGACACAGGAAGAACGTCTGGCAAAAGGCATTATTTCTTTACCGGGGTCGCTTCAAGAAGCATTGTATGAATTAAAGAAAAATCCGCTTATCAAAAAAGCCTTAGGCGAGCATATTTTTAATGAATTTGTAACTGCAAAAGAAAAAGAATGGGATGACTACAGAACAAAAGTTACCCCATGGGAAATTGAAAATTACCTCTAAATAACTGCCTGCAGCTTTTAAATTACCCTGAAAGAATATCTTTCAGGGTAATTTTATCCTTTTGAAAAAGCTTCAAGCAATAATGGTTCTTTTGTTTTTATGGGGTTAAAATACGCACAAGATGCAATCATTGCCGCATTATCCGTACAAAATTGCATTTTGGGTGCAAAAGTTTTAAACCCTGATTTTTCAAGCTCAAAAAGTTTTTTTCTTAATGCTGAATTTGCTGCCACACCGCCCGATAAAACAATTTTTTTTATGCCGTATTTACAAGCCAGATTGCGCGTTTTATTTATTAAATCCGAAGTGATTGTTTCCTGGAAAGACGCACAGATATCATTTACGGGCGGATTGCCTTCAAAAGATTGAACCAGCCTTAATACTGCTGTTTTTAACCCTGAAAAACTGAATTCATTTTCTTTTACTTTAGCCTTTGGCAGTGAAAAAGCAAAAGGATTGCCTTCTTTAGAAAGTTTATCCAGTTTAACCCCCCCGGGGTACGATAGCCCCATAACTCTTGCAGCTTTATCAAAAACTTCTCCTGCCGCATCATCAATAGTTGAAGCTATTATTTCCTGTTTATCGTAATTATCAACTTTTATAACCTGAGTATGTCCGCCGGATACTAAAAGACATATAAAGGGAGGGGTTAAATCAGATTCCAAAAAATTTGCGCAAACATGCCCCTGCAAATGATTTACCCCTATATACGGCTTATTGTATACTAAAGAAAGCGCCTTTGCCGCATTCAACCCCACTAAAAGACACCCGACAAGCCCGGGGCCTGTTGTTGATGAAAATGCATCAATGTCATCAGGAGATATGTTTAAAGCAGCAGCCTGTTCAAAAGTTTCATCAATAACAGCGTTAATTGCGCTCAAATGCTCTCTTGCCGCAACTTCGGGTATGACCCCGCCATATTTGGCATGGGTTTTAATTTGAGAAGCCACGACATTTGCAACAACTTCGCGTCCGTCTTTGACAACTGCGGCAGCCGTTTCATCACAGCTTGATTCAATACCGAATATCAGCATAAAACCTTCATATCGTATGAAATACCCGCTTCTTTCATTCTTGAAATTGCAGTTTTCAATACTTCAGTCGGTTTTGTTATTGCAATTCTTATGTATCCTTCGCCGTATTTGCCGTATCCGTTCCCCGGAGGTACAACCAGATTTGCTTTTTCAAGCATAAGGGTTGCAAATTCTTCGCTTGTAAAACCCTTGGGGCATGGAATCCAAATATAAAAAGTTGCTTTTGAAGGGGTGATATTCCAGCCCAATTCACGCAGACCGTTTTCCATGACTTCTTTACGTTCTTTATACATCAAATTCAATTTTTCAATTTCGCCCTTTGGTGTTGTGTAAGCTTTTGCGGCAGCTTCTTGAATTGCCTTAAAGCAGCCCGAATCAATATTATTTTTGATTGTGCCTAAAGCTTTTATTGCTTCTTTATTTCCGGCAACAAAACCAACCCTCCAGCCTGTCATATTGTATGATTTTGAATGTGAATAAAATTCAATTGCCACGTCTTTTGCGCCTTCAACTTGCAAAACAGAAGGGGCTTTATAGCCGTCATAGGTCATTTCACAATAAGCCATATCGGAACAGAGCAAAATATCGTATTTTTTGCAGAATGCTACTGCTTTTTCATAAAAAGAAAGGTCGCAAACCGCACCTGTGGGATTGTTTGGATAATTTAAAAACATAAGTTTTGCAGCTTTTGCAACATCAACGGGAATTTTTTCAAGTTCCGGCAAAAATCCGTTTTCGGCTCTTAGAGGCATGGAATACGGTTCGCCTCCGGCTAAAATTGTTGCATTTTGATAAACCGGATACCCCGGATCCGGACACAAAGTAATATCGCCGGAATCTACAAAAGCAAAGAATAAATGTGCTATTGCTTCTTTTGAACCTATATTAGCCAAAATTTCATCATCTGCATTAAGTTCAACTCCAAACCTTGATTTCATCCAGTCTGCACTTGCCTGTTTAAATTCTTTTGTACCGTCATAAGGGGGATAATCATGATTTTTCGGATTATCAATTGCACTGTGCATAGCATTTACCACAGTTTGCACTGTCGGCATATCGGGGTCGCCTATTCCGAGTGAAATAACGTCCAAGCCTTTGGCTTTAGCTTCTGCAACTTTTGCATCTATTCTTGCAAAAAGATAAGGCGGAATTTTATCAAGTCTTTTTGAAGTTTTCATTGTTTTTATCTCCTTTTTTTGTTAAAATAATCTTACCATGAAAAAAATTATTTTATTTGCATTTTTGTTTTTGATTACGGGTTTTGCTGCGTATGCGGCAGGGGAAGATGACCCCGCTGTTTTATACAACAAGGGCATAGATTTCTATGAACAGGATAAAACCGAAGAATCAATTGCGGCATTTAAAAAAGCAATCTCGATTGACCCTGATTTTTACGAAGCATATTATAATTTAGCCCGCGTTCAAGAAAGTGCAGGCAAAACAAAAGATGCCATTTTAAGTTATGAAAAATTATTGCAAATTCAGCCTTCCGATTGGGAAAGCACTTATCGCTACGGGGAATTGCTTTATAAAAGCGGATACCTTTCAAAGGCAAATTCATATCTTTCCAAAATTCCCTCGACTTCAGAATATAAAACAAAGGCGGATACTCTTTTAACGAAAATTAAAAAACGTCAGGAGGAATTGACCGCAGAATCAAGAATTAAAGCGCGCCAAAATTTAAAATCTTCCGTTGTGGGAAATGTTCCCGCGCCTTCGGGGCTTGTAATAGATTCTACGGGAAATATGTATATTGCAAGTTTTTCCGAAAGTAAAATTATAAAAATTTCAAAAGACGGCACCAAAGACGTTTTTGCGAATAAGACAAAGGGGCTGGACGGACCTATCGGGCTTGCAATAGATTCTTATAATAATATCTATGCCGCAAATTATAATAAAGGCAATGTTGTAATGTATGATAATAAAGGCGAGCCCGTTACCCTTATGTATGCGCAAAAACCTTACGGAATAAGTATTGATGAAGCAAATGCAAAAATTTACGTAACCGAACAGCAAAATAACAGTGTTATTTCTTACGATATTTCAGATATTATTGCAAAAAATAAAGCGCAGAAAACATCTTTGCAGGGTTCAACCGAACAAAATACCCAGAAAGTTTTAACGGTTCCAAAAACCGATAAAACGCCTCTTGGTGTACCAACCGTTGTTGAATCGAATTTCACAAAATCAAGTCCTCAAGGCAGTATAACCGCCCCGATTATGATACCTTCCGGAGATTTGTACTAATGGTAAAAAACGTGTGCGTTTTTTGTTCTTCGAGCAATTCCCTTGAAGAAAATTTTTACATGCAAGCCTCCCTTACGGGCGAACTTTTGGGCAGAAACGGATTTAATGTTATATACGGCGGTTCAAAACTGGGGCTTATGTACAGAGTTGCAAAATCTGCAAAGGAAAACGGCGCAAAAATAACGGGGGTAATGCCCGAAAGGCTTTATGATTTAGGAGTTTCAGAAGCTTTTTGCGACAATTTTTATTTGACAAAAGGAATGCGCGAAAGAAAAGGCAAATTGGACGAACTATCTGATGCGGTTATAGCATTGCCGGGGGGTTTTGGAACAATTGAAGAATTAAGCGAAATGATTGTACAAAAGCAATTGTGCTACAATCAAAAACCCGTTATTATTTTAAATACAGACGGATTTTATGATTATCTGCTTAAAT
>JAJQDG010000098.1 GCA_021202305.1 Candidatus Gastranaerophilales bacterium | reverse complement strand
CTATAAAGGAAGTAAGGTTAAATTTAGCAAATGGGATTAGTTTCGTTTTTTAGGGATTTATTTAATGCATTGTCAGATACTGAAAATAGCATTAAACTCGACTTTAAATTTACGCAAAAAGAAATTTATGAAATAATGGCAGTCAGCAAAAAAGAAAATATAAAATATTTTGAAACTCTGTCAAAAATGCCGAATTTAAAATATTTTGATATCAGCTATCTTTTAAGTCAGGTGGATTTAGACGAAGAAAAAATTGAACTTATAGAAGAAGCGCAAAAAATTTACAATGAAAAAGAATTTATCGCAAACGGGCAGACCGAATCGGATTTTGTATTCAGAGTTGCCGCTAATCTTGAATATTTAAACAAAGAGAATATTGAGCTTTTTAAAGAACTGGTAAAATGTAAAAATGAATTATACGATTTTAAATACGCACTTCAAAATCCGTTAAAATATATGGCAAAAAATGAAACGGAACTTAAATTTGCATTTGTAACCGTATACGATAAAAATAATTGACAACCGCCCTTTTTTGTCGGATAGTAGTTCTTGCAGTTAAACCTTTGTGTACTGTGATGAGCAAGACAAAGAAGGGAAAAAAGAAATGTCAATCAATTTAAAAAACAAGCAGGAAATTATCAAAAAGTTCGGCAAAAATGCCGCTGATTCAGGCTCTGTTGAGGTTCAAACGGCAATGCTTTCGCAAAAAATTACCGAACTGACGGAACACCTTAAAAACAACGCAAAAGATTTTCAATCAAAAAGAGGTTTGATGATGATGGTAGGCAAAAGGAAAAGAATGCTGACCTACTTAAAAGAAACAGACATTGAAAAATACAGAAAATTGGTTAAAGAATTAGGTTTGAGAAAATAAATAAAAAAGCCCTCGTTCAATCGGGGCTTTTTTATTGAGTTTGTGAGAAAAATTAAAATTTTTCTCACAATTTTTATATCCTGTAAGCTTTTTTACAGTAAAGAATAAGCCCGATTAAAGTAATTGTAATAACGGGAAGCCATGCCGCAAGAAAGGGGGGAAGTTTTGATGCTTCGCCTAAATTTAGTGAAAACGCGCGAACAACATAATATATAAAAATTATCATAACAGAAAACAAAAATCCGCGATTATACCGCACCCTTGGAGGTGTAATTGCAAGGGGAATTCCGATAAGCGCAAGTGAAAAAGTTGTAACGGGCAGCGCTAATTTATCATGAAGCTGAATTTGATATTGAATTCTGACCTGTTCAATAAATTTGCTGTTTTTCATGTTTTCTTTAATAAATTTCATCAGCCTAAAGAAATTAAACTGGTTTGCTTCTTGTTCAACAACATTTCCGATATTTTCAATACCGAAATTAACAACAGAATTTTCAAAAAGTGTTGTATTAAAAATTTTACCTGCTGCGGATAATGTATAAATCACTCCGCCGTCAAAAATCCAGCCCTCGCCTGAGGTTTTTCCGATTTTTGCTTGAATTAACTGAACGGTATCATCTTTTGATAAATCAACTACCGTTATATTGTTTAAAATCTTATCCTCGCAGCTTTGTACATAAAAAAGACGCTTCAATTGTCCGTTTGAATTGGTTTCGTTAAGCGTAAAATTGCGTCTGCCCTCGGGAACATGTTTTTGCTGGAGCGAATAAATTGCAAGATGTCTTGATTGCGTACTCATGGCAGGGACAACAAATTCATTTATCAAAAAACATAAAAATGTCATTACTATTGCAAATGCAAAAACGGGCTTAGCTATTCTTGAAATACCTATTCCGCATGCGCGAAGAACCGTAATTTCGGAATTTAAACTCAATTTGTTTATTGTCATAACGGTTGCAAACAGCGTAGAAATCGGAATTGTTACCACAAAAACCTGCGGTAAATTTAAAATAACCATCATAGCTGCGATATTCATGGGAATGCCGTATAAAGTAATTTGTTTTATTAACTGGGTAAATGTTTCGCTTGCAAAAATGATTGAAGAAAAAATAATTACGCCGAGGACAAAAACTTCCCCCACCTGTTTTAAAATATACTCATCCAAAAGAGAAAGCGAAATTATCCCCTTTTGTTTAAACAATCTTTTATACGCTTTAAATTTAGCCGGCATCAAAGTATATTTTTCCCGTTTATATCGTACATATCACGCCTTTTTTGCGCAATATTTTCAACAGTTTTTTTAAATTCGTTTTCGTCTAAACTGCACAATTTTTTAAACGCAATATCAAATTTTTCGTACTGTTCCATAATGTTTTTTCTGTTAAATTTTAACATATCAAACGCCAAATCAGGGTTTGTCATGGCATAGCGGGTGAAATCCCTGAATCCGGATGATGCGATTTTTTTTGCATCAGTATCAACGGAATAAAAAAGCGCAAATGATAAAAGCATTGGCAAATGTGAAATTTCAGCCGCTAAAATATCATGGGTATTTGAATTTAACAAATAAGGAATTGCACCCATTTCTTTTATTAAACTGTTGATAATTAAATTTTCCTTACCCGTTATCCATTTTGCGCCTTCAAAAAGGTATGGATTTGAATTTTCAAAACCGGATAATTCACTGCCCGCCATAGGATGTGTCGGAACATAATTAAAATTGTAATCATCCGTTAAAAAATCTTTTAGTGAACAAACATCGGCTACAATAGTATCTTTTGAAACAATTTTTTCAAGGCGCTTTAGTAATTCTTTTGTTTCAGACATTTTTGAGCAGACAAAAATCAAATCGCAGGGTTTCAAAAGCGCGATATCTTCCCCCGATACAGAGCAATATTCCGCAGAAGCGCGAAATGACGACTTTGAAACCGCAATTAACGTGTATTTGCCTAAAAGATTAAGCGCCTTTAATATCGAACCGCCGATTAATCCTAACCCTAAAACACCGATTTTTAAGCTTTTATTTTCCATAGTTTATATTATAATTGAAACAAATGAATTAAAGGATAAATTTTATGGAAATTAAAAAAGGCAGGGCATTTAAATTCGGCGACGGCATTTCGACAGACCACATAGCCCCGGGGAGGCTTTTTCACTTAAGAAGCAATTTGGAAGAATTTGCAAAACATGTTTTGGAAGATGCAGACCCGAATTTTGCTTCAAATATGAAAAAAGGTGATTTTGTTGTCGCAGGCAGCAATTTCGGACTGGGTTCAAGCAGGGAGCATGCCCCCCAAATTATTAAAATAGCAGGCGTTGGTGCTGTTATTGCAAAAAGTTTTGCACGGATTTTTTACAGAAACGCAATTAACATAGGTTTGTTATTAATTGAATGCGACACCGATAAAATTGATGCAGGCGATGAGCTTGAATTAGACGTACAAAAAGGCATTTTGCACGACATTACAAAAAATATTGAAATTGAAATTATGCCCCTGCCTGATGTGATGATTAAACTTTTAAATGACGGCGGCTTAATAGAACATATCAAAAAAAACGGTGATTTTAGCCTTGCATAGGAAAAAATAATGAAAAACGTAACACTTATAAAGGGGGACGGAATTTCTCCCGAGATATCAGATTCCGTTGTAAAAATAATTGAAGCATCCGGTGTAAAAATAAATTGGGATGTTCAAACGGCAGGCGCCGATGTTGCCGAAATTGAAGGCGACCCGCTGCCAAAACGCGTTATTGAAAGTGTTCTTAAAAATAAAACGGCATTAAAAACTCCGGTTACAACCCCTATCGGAAAAGGGTTCCGCTCGGTAAATGTAAGGCTTAGAAAAGAATTGGATTTATATGCAAATATACGTCCCTGCAAAAATATCGAAGGAATAAAAACGCCTTTTCGGGGGGTAGATTTAGTTGTTGTCCGCGAAAACACGGAGGATGTTTATGCAGGAATTGAAGAAAAAATTGATGAAGACACCATGCACTCAATTAAAATTATCACAAGAAAAGCCTCTTTAAGAATTGCCGAATATGCGTTTGAATATGCGCTTAAAAACGGACGCAAGACAGTTTGGGCGGTTTCCAAAGCAAATATTTGCAAGTTGACGGACGGGCTTTTTTTAGAATGTACAAGAGAAATTGCAAAAAATTATCCTCAAATCGAATACAAGGAAATTTTGGTTGACGCCCTTTGTATGCAGCTTGTTCAAAATCCGGCAAAATTTGATGTACTTGTTATGCCTAACTTGTACGGGGATATAGTTTCTGACCTTACGGCAGGGCTTATTGGCGGGCTTGGAATTGCACAGGGTGCAAATATCGGAACAGATTGTGCGGTTTTTGAACCTGTACACGGTTCTGCGCCCGATATCAAGGGCAAAAATCTTGCCAACCCGAGCGCACTTTTACTTTGTGCAATTTCTATGTTGAAACACATTAATGAATTTGACGGTGCAAAAAAAATTGAAAACGCTTTTTTAAGTGTTATAAAAGAAGGTAAAATACTGACTTCAGACCTTGGCGGAAGCGCAAGCACAACCCGATTTACGGATGAAATTATAAGTAAAATGAAATAGGAGGTACTATGTATCAAGTTTATACTGAAAAAAATCATTCTGAATTTTCAAGAACTCTTGTTTTAGAAACAGACGATTATGAAGAAGCGCTTGAAAAAGCAAAAAAATCCATAGAAGGCAAATCAGACTATAATTACATAGTTGAAAAAACAGACGGCAGCTTTAACAGCTACGGTGAACTTATCGCAACCGTTATTGCGGAAGGATAATTTTAATTCATTAAAACTTCACAAGTATCTTTCAGCTAAATTGCAGTAATGAGCAAAGCGAAACTTAACAATTAAAATCCTGTTCATTAAAATGACGGCAATAAAAAAGGTGCAAATTGCACCTTTTAACTTAGGAGAAGAAGGGATTCGAACCCTTGGTACGTTATTCACGTACGACGGTTTTCAAGACCGCTCCGATCAACCGCTCCGGCACTTCTCCGTCAGGATTTAACATAATTATCTTAGAAAAATATTTTTTGTAAAGTAAATCACGTTTTTATTTTGAGGCAGGGGCTGCTGTGAAATTTAATTTTTTCAACACCTTATCCGTAATGTCAATGCCGCCGAAAAATACAACTCTTGAATCAAGAACCGTTGTGATATTACTTTCCTGCGCAACCTGCTTAATTGCGGCATCAATTGCAGCGTCAATTTCAGCTTCCTTTTTTTCTCTGTATTTTTCAAGCGCGTCTTGCTTTTGCGCAAAAGCTTTTGCGGTTTGGTCTTCAAAATTTTTCTTCTGGACGGCAGAATCAAGTTTTTTAAACTCTTTTTCTTTATCAAGCAGATATCTTTGCAGTTCGTTTGTTTTATCTTCAAGCTCGCTCATAGCTGTTTTTGCTTTTGCATAGTTAGCAACAAGCTGTCTGTAATTCACCATGCCGACAGCTTCTGCAAATGCCGGCGCCGCCATTAAAAATACAAACAAAAGTGCAAAAAATTTATTTCTCATAGATATAAATCCTCCTCTGATAAAAAAATTATAACAAAATAAAATAATTTAGTAAAGGAGGGTACGGAAAAACCCAAAAATACGGGAATGAGCTTATGCGCTGACAGGGCATGCGCTCCCGCTCCCGCCCGCCGTAGTGTTACGGGTCAAGTTCAACACTTGCCCTTCACACCGGCTTCGCGGAGAAAAATTTTAATTTTTCCGCAAACTCAAATAGTAAGAACTTCCTTGAAGTTTTCATTTTTATGTAATAAAATATCCATAATATCGAGGAGTTTTATGCCAAAATCATATTCACAAAGAAAACCGTCAGAATTTAATTTGTTCAGGCGTTTTTGCGTAAAAGTTACATGTTCTTTTATATACGGCTTGTATTACAAATTAGTTTGCAATTTAAAAATTGAAGGGCGCGAAAATGTTCCAAAAAAAGGTTTTTATATAGTTGCTTCAAATCATGAAAGCGCTGTTGATCCTTTTTTAGTAGTTCATGCGGTAGGGCGTCCGATTGCCTTTATGGCAAAGAAAGAGCTTTTTGAAAAACAGCCCGGAAGATTTTTTCTCGATATTTTAGGCGCATTTGCGGTAAACAGAGAAAAATTGGAAGTTTCCACAATAAAAACAGCAATAGGAATTAAAGACACAGGCTGGCTTTTGGGGCTTTTTCCTCAAGGAACGCGGGAAACTCACGGCAATATGGAAAATATTTCGCGCGGATTTGCGGCAATTGCAAAAATTACAAAATCGGATATCCTTCCCGTTGCAATAACGGGCGCAATGAAAGAAGAAAGACACCCTTTTAAAGGCAAAATAAAAATAAAAATCGGAAAACCGATATCATACAGGGATGACACGCATGAAATGGTTAATGTCTGGATAAATACCATTTCAGAATTAAGTAATAGCGGAGGGTAAATGGCTTTTGGAAAATTAACTCGTCGGGATTACAATAAGAAGGCTGCAAAAGATTTTAATATTTTAACTTGGCTGTATCAAATATACGCACTGCGTGTGCTTTTTATACCTTTTATTGCGCTGCCTTTTTATAAATTTAAACTTTCCGGCAACAGAAAGGCGCTCATTGATACGCCATGTATTATAGCCTCCAATCATGTATCATATTTTGATCCTTTTATTGTTTCCTGGATATCAAACAGAAAGCTTGCATTTATGGCAAAAAAAGAACTTTTTGAACAATCTGCCTATGTTGCACGCAATATAAGACGTCTTGGCGGCTTTGCGGTAAACCGCGAAAAATTGGAAGTTTCCACAATTAAATCAGTAAGAGAAGTTTTCAGGGCGTCATGGAATCTTTGCATTTTTCCGCAGGGAGGGATACGGAAAAATAAAAAAATTGAAACGATAAATAAAGGCTTTGTTGTTCTTGCCAAAATGTATAATGCGGATATTATTCCTGTTTCAATTTCCGGGCTTGAAAAATACAATTGGAATGTATTTAAAAAACCCGTAATTGAAGTTAAAATGGGAGAACCTATTTCCCATGATTTAGACGGCGATTTAATAATTGAAAATTGGCGCAAGCAGGTTGCTAAAATGGCGGGTTATGAACTTGTTGAAATCCCCGCAAACTCTGAATAACCCCCCCGGCGGCTGCAAAAATGTCGGATAAATCGCAAAAAAAATTTTTTTCGTGTGTTTTAGACTTTGGAAATGAGTTTAGTTACACCAACACTTTCATATTTACAAAATAGTGAAAAAACACTGCCAATGCTGCTTATAGAAGTTCCAACCACATTGGGGCGCACATATCAAGGGTATAAGCGCGGCGGCAAGCCCGAAGCAAGAGAGCGTATTTGCGAGGAATCATTAGGGGCGGCAGTGTGGCTTTTTGGCGCAAAAGCGTTTAATAAAGCCGGAGATTTTATCGGCGAAAAAATACTCGGGCTTAAAGATTTAAATACGGATGTAGGGCGCGATGCCCTGCGCGACCCGTTTTCAAACGTTACTGACAAGCGCGCTTTGACTGCCGCTTTCAAGTTTTCCAAAATAGCGCTGTCCAGCCTTTTTGGCATTCTTGCAATGGGCATGGCAGTACCTAAAATCAAAAAAGCTATGACAAATGCAATGCGTGCAAAATCGGGCTTGCCTTTAATTCCGAATAAAGACGGTACGTATACGAAAAGCTGGGCAGACAAGCTTGTGGGCAAATTTATAAAGCCCGATAAAAATAAAAAAGAAAATAAACTTGCTTTTGTACCCGACATAAAAGCTTTTTCGGACAATTTAAAACAGAATAATTCTGACGGTTCTAAAGAACAAAGTTCAAATCAAAATTTTGCGGGGAATTCTCCGTCATTTAAGGGCAGCTATCTTATGAATGCGGTTTTATATGCATCGCACAATTTAGAAAACAGCACCCCGTGGCGCCTTTTAACAACAGATGCAGGAACCCTTGCGGGCAGAGTTGCAAACTCAAGAACAAAAAAAGAACAGGTTGAATACGCATTTAGAGATTCTGTTTCAAGTTTGGCGTACATTTTTGCAGCACCTGTGTTTTCTTCATTTTTAAGAAAAATAACCTCAACCCCGAATGTACACCCTAAGGGAAGTGCGGCTGCGGCTGAACATTTGAGCAATATTGTGCAAAATGAAGGCGGAATTGTTGAAGCAGGGTTTTTCTCAAGTAAATTCGGATTGTCGAAAGATGCAAATGAAACCATAAAAAACCTTGGATTTGATAAAAACGGAATAATTTCGCTGTCTGATTTTGATGAGCAAACACTGGGGCAATACACTAAAAAAGCACGCAAAATGTCTGCCTTGCAGCCGGCTGTTAAAGATAGTAAAGGCGTAAAACGCGCAATTCTTTCAAGAAAAGAAGTGTCGGATGTTCTTTCAAATTCGTACACATCAGATCCTGTTTTTTTGAAAAAAGCAATCTCGTCGGTAACAAACGGCAAATCCGATAACGAAAGAAAATATGTTTCGCGCAAAAAACTGGAAAATATAAGAGACAGTTTCGATAATTTTGTTACAGGGCTTGAAAAATATGCAAAGAAAAAGGGAAGCGGTATTGATTCTGAACTTATAAATAAATACGCAAAAAATCTGAACAGAAAAAATCTTGCAATTCATATGGCGGGTATCGGCTTTGCAGTAACATGCCTTGCCTTTTTAATACCAAAACTTCAATACACTGTATCGGATAAAATTGCCGGAGGCGGCGGTTTCGCAGGCTCACTAGAATCCGACACAAATGTATAATATCTGTTGGATAATGCTTTTGCTTCGGATTTTTTAATCACAAATTAAGCTTAAACTTTGAGTGTGAACATTATTTGT
>JAJQDG010000164.1 GCA_021202305.1 Candidatus Gastranaerophilales bacterium | reverse complement strand
GCCTTATAATATCCGTTATACGTTGCAAAAGTTTCATTTGCACCTGACAGAAATATAAAAACCAAATCATCCGTTTTTTTATAAGAAGGCAGCTTTTTAATTTGGTTTGAAGAAAATTTGTTTAAAATGCGGTAATATTCTTTATGCGTAATTTCTTTTGTTTTGCTCAAATCATTATTTCCGACAGTTACAAAATACGGGGATTTCAGCTTATTTATTATCTTAGAGAACATAGCAAGGCTTATTCTGTCGGCGCTTTTTAAATTATCTCCTAAAAAAACGACATAATCTGCGCCGTACTGGTTTGCCTGCCCTGTGAAATTAAGCAATTTTTGAATTGAAGGCGTCATTTTATTTTCTTTTTTATCAACGCTTAAATTAACATCTGAAACGACTGCTATGGTAATGTTTTGCGCAAAAACCGGCAAAGATATAAAAAATAAAAACAAAAATAAAGCCAACTTTTTCATAAAAACATTATACCTTAAAAAATAAGGACAATCTGTTTTATTTTAAAATCAGCCTACAAGCATATCCATTATCATGTCGGGAAATTCACTTGAGAGCATATCGGCAAAATCACTGGGATCAATTTGAGTTGCAACAACCTGAATTAAATCCTGCGGTAATTCTTCAATCATCGGAACTAAAAATTCAGGGTCAAGTGTAGACATTGTTTTTATTATATCGCCTTTATTCATTGTATTCATAATAGGGCGGGTCAGAACTTCATTATCTACAAGCTCGTAATAATCAGGATTTATTTCGCACAATCCTGCCATTGCAGCCATTTTTTCAGGTTTTTCCATATTTAAAAGAAATTGCTGATATTCAAGGTCATCCATATTTTCAATATATTCAAGATATTCTTCCGCGGATTTTTCTTCAAATTCTGCACCGAACTGATTTACCATTAATTTTTGAAATTGTTCATATTCCATACTTTCAAAATATTCAAGAACATCATTTTTATCAAGTTCCGTGCTTTTGAAAAACTCGTCCATTTCATTAACCTGCATATACATAGCAACATCTTCCATTGTGAAATGTTCTAATAAAAGGTTAATCATTTGTTCCTGCGGAAGGTTAATCATCAGTTCGTTTAATCCGTCCGTAGTAAAATATTGCAGCCCGAAAGAAAGCTGTTCGCTATCCAAATAAGGAAGCAGGCTGCATAAATCATCTTCATTAAATTGCTGAATAATAAGATAGCGGTTGTTTGGGTCTTGAAGTTTTAAAATTGTTGCGAGTTTTTCAGGTTCTTGCAAAAGTTTTTGCATTACGTCGGCATTGACGGTTATTGCACCGTCTTCCGTTACAATAGTAAGCTCCTCCTCGCCTGTTGTTTCAGACTCCTCGATGCTTCCCGTACTCGGCGCATAAAAATTACTGATGGTGGAAACACCAAAATAACGGGACAAATATGAAAGATCAATTGATAAATCTATCATCTGCTCACGCGTTACCCAACTTTTGGCGGGCAACAATCTCCTTATCTTATCTAAAAACTAATATCGGCACCAATTCCGAAAAACTTTAATATTGTAACAAAACGTTACAAGAAAATTAAAATCGCGGATGTTTTAATATTCGTTATGTAAATTAAAATTAAGATTGCTTTAAAGCAATAACTGTTTGATATAAAATTTATACAAATGGCAAAAGTTTACTAATTTACCCGATATGATAAATAATTTAAAAGAAATAATAAAAAAACAGCGCTTTGTTATAAATTATTCGCGCATGTGGCCTTATGTCAAGCCATTGTGGTTCAGGGCGCTTTGTTCAATGCTTATTTGCATTCCCATAGGCTCCTTAGATGCAGTTATTGCCCTTGCATTGAAACCGTATATGGATTTAGTCATGGTTGAAAAATCGATTAGCTCGCCCTGGTATATCCCGCTTGGCATTGTTGCTTTTACTTCGCTTCAAGGGGTCTTAAAGTATCTTTCCGCTTATCTTTCAACATGGGTTGGGGGAAGAATTACAAACGGTTTAAAATATGATTTGTTTCAAAAACTTCTGACTTTGCCTACACAGTTTTTTGATAAAAAGAAATCCGGTGATATTGTTTTTCAATTTAATAATCAGGCAGATAACGCTTGTGCGGGGCTATTAAATAATTTAAGCGTTTTTGTGCAGAGAATTTTTTCATCAATTTCACTTGTATGCGTGCTTTTTTATAACTCCTGGCAGCTCGCTTTAATAGCTACGGCTGTTTTAGGGTGTGCATTTGCACCCGTTGCAAAAATTCAAAAACGTATTAAAGGCATAATGGAAAAAACGGTATTTGCCGATGCTGCAATTATAACCGAATACAATGAAGTATTTAACGGAAATAAGACAATAACATCATATAATCTTCAAAAACATGAAACAGCCAAGTTCCAAAATATCTTAAAAAATATTTTCACCCTGAAAATTAAAATGGTGCAAAAAACTCAATGGCTGTCACCATTGATGCATGTTATTGTTTCCATAGGTATTGCAGGTGCAATAGGTTACGGCAGCCACTTAATTATTCAAGGCGATATTACAAGCGGCAATTTTGTTTCTTTTATAACGGCGCTTATCCTTCTTTATACTCCTGTTAAAAATATCGGAAATAATTTAAACGCTGTTCAATTTTCTTTCTTTGCTATAGAAAAAATATTCGGCGTATTGGATACAATTCCTTCAATACGCGATAAGGAAAATGCAAAAACGCTTGAAGAAATTAAAGGCGAAATTGAATTTCAAAATGTTAATTTTGAATACGTAAAAAATATACCCGTTTTAAGAGATATAAATTTAAAAATTAAAAAGGGAGAAACTATTGCTTTTGTTGGAAATTCAGGCGGCGGAAAATCAACAATTGTAAGCCTGATACCAAGGTTTTATGACATTAGGTCAGGCTCAATAAAAATTGACGGAACTGATATAAGAGATTACACTCTAAAAAGCCTGAGGCAAAATATTTCTATCGTTTTTCAAGATAATTTCCTTTTTTCAGGCACCATTCGCGACAATATTCTTCTGGGAAGAAAAGATGCCTCCGATAATGAAGTTCAAAACGCAGTTAAAATGGCATATCTGGATGAATTTATTTCCACTTTAAAAAGCGGGCTTGATACACAAATAGGCGAGCGCGGCATTTTGCTTTCAGGCGGGCAAAAACAGCGCGTGGCAATTGCAAGGGCATTTTTGAAAGATGCACCGATTATTATTTTGGATGAAGCTACTTCCGCCCTTGATAATAAAGCCGAAGCAATAGTACAAAGGGCAATTGATAACCTTATGAAAGACAAGACGGTTTTTGTCATAGCACACAGGCTTTCAACCATAAGAAACGCAGATGCAATTGCCGTTATAAATGAAGGCAGGCTGGTTGAACTCGGCTGTCATGAAGAATTAATGTCAATTCCAAACGGGCAGTACAGAACCCTGTATGAAATGCAATTTAAAAAGCAGGCAGCCATGACACAGTCAGTATAATTTTTAATCAGGTATTCAATAATAGAGTTTTATAATATTTAAATTTGTAATCCACTTTTTAATATCATCGGTTTTTGCCGAATTTTCATACACGGTATAACCGTCTAAAACTTTTGCGCCTGATAATTTTTTTATATCTGTATACACTGAAGAAGCGCCGCCGCCCCCATGCGTACAAAAAGGAAGAATTACCTTTCCCTGGAAATTGTTTTCAGCTAAAAAAGTTTTAACGGGAGAAGCCACCGTATACCACCAAACCGGGGTTCCTAAAAATATAATGTCGTAATTTTGTACATCTGTATTATTTTGCAGTTTTGGGAATATATTTTCCTCTTTTTCTTTTTTGGCGACATTTACAATGGAATTATAATCGTCAGGATAGTCAAAAACAGGGCTTATTTCAAATAAGCTGCCATTTACTATGTTTTGAATTTTTTGCGCAACCGCTTTTGTATTACCGGTTTTAGAATAGTAAGCAATTAAAATTTTCTTATTCATAAAAAAATCCCCCTAACAAGCATAAAAATTTAAGCTATTATAACTTTTATTTTGAATAAATTCAAGTGAGTGTATAGAAACCCGTACAGTATTACATTTATAATAAAATAAAGATATAGTTATTGTTATAAGACATTCAGGAGAATAAAAATTATGAACAAAAACTTAATAATGCTTTAAAATGGGGGGTAACCCGTTATTAAAATCAATAAAATCTTCCTTTTTATCTCATTTGCAATGACAGAAGCATTGTTTGCAGCCTGGATAACAGGGATAATCACGCTATTGGTTATGCCGGCTGTAATAACTTCTTATCAGGAATATAAAGCCGTATCTAAAGTGAAAAACGGAACATGGAAATATGAATTATCGGCAGCATCAGGCTAAATAAAATTAATTCAGGCGCCATAATGCATATATATTTTGCAGAGCAAAAAATACCCTTGAAAGTTAAACTTTCAAGGGTATTCAGCTTTTCAAATAATGCCAAAATTGACCGGTTTTAGGTTTTCTACAGTTTTTTTGCGATAATCGGTTTTAAACAATGGCAAGATTGGCTTCTTTTACGCAATCTATTACCGTTTTTGCAACGGTTTGCTGTTCTTCTTTTGTAATTTCTGCAAACATAGGAAGCGACATTACCATTTTTGTGTTTTTTTCCGTATTTGGCAGATATCCTTCAGTGAAACCAAGGTAACTATGCACTTTTTGAAGGTGCAGAGGTATAGGATAATAAATCATGGCACCTATTCCCCTTTCTTGAAGCATTTTATGAACCTCATCCCTATTTTGAACCTTGATTGTATACTGGTGGTATACACAATAACTGTTATCAAGTTCAACAGGTGTTTTAATATCTTCAGCATTTCTAAAAAGTTCGTTATAATATGCGGCATGTTCGCGTCTTAATTTATTCCACTCGTTAACATAAGGAAGTTTCACTCTTAAAATTGCCGCCTGAATTTCATCAAGTCTTGAGTTTACACCGATTTCATCATGGTGGTAACGAATTGCGCCGCCATGATTTCTAAGGGCAATTATTCTGTTTTTAAGATTTTCATTATTGGTAATTGCAAGCCCGCCATCGCCCATGGTACCCAGATTTTTTGTGGGATAAAAGCTGTAACATCCTATATCGCCAAATGTACCTACTTTTTGCCCCTTGTAGCTTGCACCGATTGCCTGACAGCAATCTTCGATAACATATAAATTATGTTTTCTTGCAATTTCCATTATTTTATCCATTTCGCAGGGCTGCCCGTAAAGGTGTACGGGCAAAATGGCTTTTGTTCTGGGTGTGATTTTTTCTTCAATTTTATTTGCATCTATATTGAATGTATTTTCATCAATATCAACAAAAACAGGTGTAGCGCCGACTATTCCTATAGCTTCCGTAGTTGCAACAAAAGTGAAAGCAACGGTAATAACTTCATCGCCTTCCCCTATATTAAGCGCTCTTAAAGCTAAATGCAGAGCATCTGTTCCCGAATTTAAACAAACGGCATATTTAACATTTAAAAAGTTTGAAATTTCTTCTTCAAACGCTTTATTATGCCTGCCTAAAATATATTGCCCGCTCCGCATTACATCAAGCACTTCTTTTTCGGCTTCTTCTGCTATTTGAGCATACTGTCTTTTTGAATCAATAATCGGTATCATAACTTTCCCCCTTTTTTCTTAATTTTAGCACAAACCCTAACGGCATTTATAAATTCTTTATTTTATGATAAAAAAAGATTATGAGAATAAATAAATACATAGCACAGACAGGAATAGTTTCCCGCAGAAAAGCGGATGAATTAATTATCTCGGGCAGAGTTAAAGTAAACGGTAAAATTGTAACGCTTTTAGGGTATGAAATAAGAACTAAAGACAAAGTTGCCGTTGATGATAAGCTTGTTTATATAAAAAAATATTCCTATTACAGATTTTATAAGCCGACAGGCTGCATTACAACCAAAGAGGATGAAAAAAACCGCAAAACAATTTATGATTACCTGCCGGAAGAATTGCAGGATTTAAAACCTGTCGGGCGTTTGGACAAAGATTCGTCAGGGCTTATTATATTAACGAATGACGGCGATTTGATTTATGATTTAACTCACCCTTCAATAAAAGTTTCAAAAGTGTACAAAGTGGCAGTGAATGCAAAAATAAATTATAAGGAACTTGAAATTTTAGCAAAAGGAATTGAAATTGAAAAGGGAAAAATTGCATACTGCGACAGCGAAATATTAGAGACAAATTCAAGTTCAACTTTGCTTGAAATTACTCTTTATCAGGGTTTAAACCGCCAGATAAGAAAAATGTTTGAATATTTGGGTCATAAAGTAATTTCATTAAAAAGAATTAGACATGCCACTATAGATGTGATAGGCTTGAAACGTGGCGAAGTTAAACAACTAAAACCCAAACAAATTAAGGAATTAAAAAGCTACATAGAAAAAATTAAGGAAGAAAACGATGCTTGATATTAAAATCATCCGCGAAAATCCGCAAAAAGTTAACGAACTTTTAAAAAGGCGTAATGATGCCCTTTCTGTTGATGAAGTTATTGAAATTGATAAAGAAAGAAGAAAAATCCAATTTGAAGCAGATGAAGTGCGCCAAAAAAGAAAAAATATGTCAAATCAAATAGGAGCGCTTAAAAAAGCAGGCGAAAACACAGATAATATTCAAGCGGAAGTAAAAGTTCTGGGCGACAGGGTTAAAATGCTTGAAGAAAAACAAAACGAACTTGATTTAAAACAAAAAGAACTTCTTTTAACAATTCCAAATTGTCCGGCGCCTGAAGTCCCGACCGGAAAAGACGACAGTCAAAATCCCGTTTTAAAGACATATCTTGAACCGACAAAAAAAGATTTTGAATTAAAACCCCACTGGGATTTGGCTTCGGAATTAAATCTTCTGGATTTTGAACGCGGCGTAAAACTTGCACACACGCGTTTTACGCTTTATCGGGGAAAAGGTGCAAAGCTTGAAAGGGCAATTATAAATTTCTTTCTTGATACTCATACGCAAGAACACGGTTATGAGGAAATTTTTCCTCCGGTTCTCGTTAATTCAAACGCTATGACAGGAACAGGACAGCTTCCTAAATTCAAAGAAGATATGTTTAAGTGCGTTGATGAAGATTTGTACCTTATCCCGACGGCAGAAGTTCCCGTTACAAATATATATAACGGCGAAATTTTATCCGAAGATGACCTGCCCAAATATATGACCGCATATACTCCATGTTTCAGACGTGAAGCAGGCTCTGCGGGAAAGGATACAAGGGGGCTTATACGCCAGCACCAGTTTAATAAAGTTGAACTCGTTAAATTAACTACTCCTGAAACAAGTGAAGATGAGCATGAAAAACTGACAAGAAATGCCGAAAGAGTTTTAGAACTTTTAGGACTTCCTTACAGACGTGTTATTTTATGCACGGGTGATCTTGGCTTTTCGGCAAGAAAATGCTATGACCTTGAAGTTTGGATGCCTTCATATAACAGCTATAAAGAAATTTCAAGCTGCTCAAATTTCGGCGATTTTCAAGCACGCAGAGCAAATATCAGATATCGTTCAAAATCAACGGGAAAGCCTGAATTTGTACATACGTTAAACGGTTCGGGTTTAGCTGTAGGAAGAACATGGGCTGCAATTGTAGAAAACTTCCAAACAAAAGAAGGACATGTTATTGTTCCTGAAGCTTTGAGAAAATATACGGGCTTTGATATCATATAAAAATTTTTATGTGATGTTTCCATACGGCAATTTTGCGCTGGCGCCTGTGAGCGTGCGCGTGTACTGAAATTCGCATGCAAGGTGCGGCAAAAGCGGATTTACGGTTAAAATTATTTTTTAAGTTTGTTCCAAAACTTCAATTTATCAATTTTTTCTTGTTTTTCCTGACGCTGTTCGCGCTCTTTAAGGACTTTTTCAATATGCTTTGAATTATTTATCATTTCTTCTATTTGAATGTCTTGAGCGCGGGTCAAAACATTTCTGTACCTTATTTTATAATATGCTTTTTTTTGCTGAATTTTATAAAGCGCCTCGCGCCTTTCGAATTCTCTTTTTTCGATATCTTCCTTTAAAAGTTTTCTGCAGTTTGAATCAAAAGTTTTGCATTTCATGCTATTTAAAAGTTCAACACCTCTTTCTTTTGAAGCTAAATCCAATGCCAGAGGCTCTAAAACACTTCTTTCTTCTTTTCTTATAGCTTCAATTTTTTTACGCTGTGATTCAGTCAGATTAACTTTTTCAAGATAATCAGTAAAATTTGTAACGCCGCCCGATAAATTTTCGGCACAAGTTGCCGAAAATAAAGACAGAATTATGCAAAATAAAAACAAACCAACAACTTTTATCATTTTTTTGTCCAATCCAATCCGGTATTCCAGAGAGTTTCTTTATAAAAATCGGGATTATCTGTAGGAATTTTCAAGGGTTTTTTTAAATTTTTATAAACATCCTTTCTTAAAAACAGAACAAATTTTTTAGATTCGACAATAGGAAAATAATCCTCATGCTGCAAAAGAAGATTATAAAAAGGCGCATTTTTATACAAAATTACAGCATCATGATGTATTGAATCCAATTTATCGCGCCAATCATCCTTCCCGAGAGAAATATTTTTAACATAAGTATCGTTTAAAGAAGGGTCATACACTTCTTCATATCTGCCGTCAAGCAAAATAAAATTATTAGGATAAAGCTTATATGCAGTGTAGCTGCCCGTTTCAAAGGGAACAAAAACATTTCCCTTAACATTATTTTCAAGCAGAAATTCAATCTCGCTCAAAGGGAAAATTGAATGAAAATTACCGTATTTAAAATCGCGTACGGAAACGTTCAAAATAAATGCGGCAAAAACAATCAAAAAGAGCAGCAGTTCTTTTAATTTATTGATTTTTTCAGGAAGACGTTTTGAAAAGATTTGATAAAAATCATCATAGCAAAAC
>JAJQDG010000081.1:7213-8956 GCA_021202305.1 Candidatus Gastranaerophilales bacterium | reverse complement strand
GATTAATAGTGTGGGGCTTAGTAATTATAGTAAAAATATAAATTTTGGCGCGGATAAACCTGCACCTGATTCTTCATATTCTATGACCCCGCTTGCACACACCCTTTCGTCCTTTTCGATTAACAAGGATAATGTTTCGGCTCTTGCACCCGTTTCAACAAAATTATCATCCGATGAAGAAACAAAAATGTACAATGAGGTTGTAAATGCTTTTATAACTTCAGACACAGAAAAAATAAGCCCTCAGGACGATATCTCCCGTCAGAAGAAATTGGATTCGCTTTTAAAAAGCGGAATTTTATTAAATCGCAATTCAAATGACAAATCTTCCGTTCTTGAAAATATTCACAAAACAATAACTACCCCGCGTGCAGCCGATTTAGACGGAGTTAAAACCGCAGGGTTAATTGTGGATGCTCTTTATAACCCGGCTGTTATCAGGCAGGAATTTGGCGATATCCCGAAAGAAGCACAGGCTTATGTTAATGGCAAACAAACGGCGCCCGTTAATGTAGAGGGTTCCGGAACCTGCGTTGCCGCAAGCGTAGAATTTCATATGGCAAATAAACATCAGGCTGAATTTGCACGCTGGGCAGAATCTTTAACAAGCCCCGAAGTTTCTGTTGAAAAAAATATAGACCTTTCTGCGCTTTCTCAAAATAAAATGGACGCATTCTGGTTTTTAAAAGAATTTAATGCGCCGGTTGAAAACTTTGATTTTAATAAAGCAAAACTCAATTTAAAACCGGATGAAAATGCAATAACAAGAGTGCAAATTCAAGATAATTTTTGGGATAAGGGCGAAAGAAATTATCTTGATGTTTTATTTCAATCAACTTTAATGCAGCTTGGCTCGCAGCAAACTTATGATTCCCTGACAGATACAAGAGGTGTCGGCAAATTTAATAATTCAAACCCTCAAGGACTTATTGAATTTGAGAAAACATTTATAGAATCTGTTGTGGAAAATGCTGAAAGAACCTCTGTTGTTTACCAGAATGTAGATATGGATCAAAATCTGACAGGCTGGGTTTGCCCCCTTGAAGATATTCAAAAAAATATAATCGATGCAATTGATTCCAAAGAAGATGTAATTGTGGGCTATGTTTTAACGGCAGGTGAGTGCGGCGAGAAAAGCCAAAATCCAAATAAAATTGTAAACGGGCATGAAATAACAATAGTCGATTACAAAAAAGATACAAACGGAAATTTGGTATTTATCTGCAACGACACGGATGATAATAAATCAGAACTAATTGAATATTCGGCAGACTTTTTGCTGCCTAAAATTCACCATGCAAGCTACAGCACAGATATTTTAAAATCATCCTCGCCCCAATTATATCAAAATGCTGCCCAGTCTTAGTTATTATTTGTTATTTATTTTTCTCATATTCTTATAACAGTATGCAAAATAAATTATAATTCCTATTAAAATCCATAACGGAAATAATACAGCACTTGTTCCGAGTGTAAAAAGGGAATAAATCATTAACCCTCCGCAAAATAAAATGCCTAATACGGGAAACAGGGGAACAAAAGGCACTTTAAACGGGCGTTTTCTTTCCGGGTCTTTTTTTCTTAAAATTAAAACTGCAATACAAACAACCGTAAATGAAGCAAAAGTGCCAAAGTCGCATAATTCGGCGGAAATATTCAAATCCATAAAAAGTGCGCCGATTATAACTATAATTCCTGAAACCCAGGTAATTATATGCGGCGTTTTATATTTTTTGTGAATGG
>JAJQDG010000081.1:0-7113 GCA_021202305.1 Candidatus Gastranaerophilales bacterium | reverse complement strand
TTTGCAAAATCTGAGGCAAAAACCCGTCGCGGCTCATTGCATAAAGAATTCTTGTAGTGCCAAGCTGGTACACAAGCAAAACCGACGTAAGTCCTGCAAGCGCCCCGACAGAAATAAGCCCTGCTATACGGTTATGACCGCTGGCGCTCATGGCGGCAGAAATTGGTGCAAGTGTATTGATTTTATCCACGGGAACCATTCCGCACAAAACAAGAGCCGTTAAAATATAAATTATTGTACAAATAACAAGCGTGCCGATAAGCCCTATGGGCAGATTTTTCTGAGGATTTTTTGTTTCCTCTGCGGCAGTTGAAATTGCATCAAAACCGACATACGCAAAGAAAATTATAAATGCGCCCGATAAAATCCCGTGGATACCGTTCGGCGCAAAAGGCGTCCAGTTTTCAGGGCGTACGTAAAAAGCGCCCGCAAAAATAAATAAAAATATTACGGCAAGTTTTATAAAAACAACTACGGCAGCCGTTCTTGCAGATTCTTTAATACCCCTTACAAGTAACACGGTAATAACTATAACAAGTAAAATCCCCGGTATATTAACAGCAATGGGGATGCCTAAAAAATGCGGAATTTCTTGCGCAGGGTCAAGCCCCATATTTGTGTACATCAAAGAAGCCGTTCTGTAATCGTTAATCAGATACAAAGGGGGGTTACATATCCAGGCGGGAAGAATATGCGAAAAGCCCCTTAAAAACTCGAAAAAATACCCTGTCCAGGCAGAAACTATTGTTATATTTCCTATCGCATATTCAAGCATTAAAACCCACCCGACCATCCACGCCATAAATTCGCCCATTGTGGCATAGGTATATGTATATGAACTTCCTGCAACGGGAATCATTGAAGCAAATTCTGAATAGCATAACGCACTGAAAAGACAGGCAAGCATTGCAATTATCATAGATATAATAAGTGCAGGTCCTGCGCCTAATGTTTCAGGACCGCCGACAGAAGCAACTCCGATTATTGTAAAAATTCCCGTTCCGACAACAGCGCCGATACCCAGCATAATAAGGTCAAATGCGTTCAAAGTTTTTTTAAGATTAGCATCTTTTGCAACTTGTAATATTTCATCAGGCGATTTTCTGTTTAATAAATTTTCTTTAAACCCCATTATTTTTCATCCGACTTTCTTAAATTTTTGTAACCGTAAGCAAAATAAAAAAGCATTCCAAGTATTATCCACAACGGAAACAAAAATCTTGATGTATGCAAAAACTGCATTGAATAAATCATTAACCCTAAGCAGCATATAATTCCAAAAAGAGGAAACCAGGGCGAAAAAGGAACTTTGTACGGGCGTTTTCTTTCGGGTTCTTTTTTTCTTAAAATTAAAACCGCAACGCAGACTATAATAAATGAAGTAAATGTTCCAAAATTGCAAAGTTCTGCTGCAGTTGAAATATTTAAAAATGCAGACCCTAAAATACAAATTATTGCGGTCATTATTGTTATAGCGTACGGCGTTTTATATTTTTTGTGAATGGTTTGCAAAATCTGAGGCAAAAACCCGTCGCGGCTCATTGCATAAAGAATTCTTGTTGCAGCAAGCATAAGCACCATAAGAACCGAAGTAAGCCCTGTCAGCGCCCCTATTGAAATAAGTCCCGCTACCCAATCCTGCCCGACAGAACTTATAGCATGTGCAATCGGTGCATGCAAATCAATTTCGCTTATCGGGGAAATTCCGCATAAGACAAGAGCTACAAGGACATAAATTACCGTGCATACGGCAAGCGAACCTATAATTCCTTTCGGCAGATTTTTTTGGGGGTTTTTTGTTTCTTCGGCTGCTGTTGCTATTGCATCAAAACCGATATATGCGAAGAAAATTATAAATGCGCCCATAAAAATTCCCTTAAAGCCGTTTGGTGCAAAAGGCGTCCAGTTTTCAGGGCGTACGTAAAAAGCGCCCGTGATTAAAAATAAGGCAATGACGGTAAGTTTAATTATGACCAACACGCCCGCCATTTTTGTAGATTCTTTTATTCCTTTTATCAATATCAGCATAATTATCAAGGTCATAAGTACACCGGGGAGATTAAGCGCAAACGGTATCCCGAAAAAATGCGGAATCTCAAGTGCAGGATTTTGCCCTGATTGAATTAGTATACTGCTTGCTGTTCCATAATCATGAACAATCCACACAGGCGGATTTACTATAAAGTCCGGCAAATATTTTGAAAAACCCTGCAAAAATTGCATAAAATACCCTGTCCACGCAGAAGCAACAGCGATGTAGCCTACCAGATATTCAAGCATTAAAACCCAGCCTACAATCCATGCCAAAAATTCACCCATTGTGGCATAGGTGTATAAATAGGCAGATCCTGCAACCGGAATCATTGAGGCAAATTCAGAATAGCACATTGCACTGAATACGCATGCAAGCGAAGCCAGTACCATTGATATAACAAGCGCAGGGCCGGCGCCTGTTGATTCTGCGCTGCCTGCTGCGGCAATTCCTACTACCGTAAAAATTCCGCTTCCGATAATAGCGCCGACACCTAAAATAATAAGGTCAAACGCACCGAGTGTTTTTTTCAAACCGGCACGCGAGGCGGCTTCAATCATTTCATCGGGATTTTTTGTTTTAAATATGTTCCTGCAAAACCTAAAAAGCAAATTCATCTCTTTAGGGCTTACTTCTAAATTTTCAGACAGACAGTTTAGCTTCTGAACTTCATTTTTTTCCATTGTTATTTCCTGCTGAGGAGCGGATACCCCAGTCTTTCGCGTTGTTTTACATATAATTTTGCAACTTCGGATGCCATTTTGCGCACTCTGTTAATGTAGTTTATTCTTTCATCTCTGCTGATTGAGCCTCTCGCATCAAGCAGATTAAAAGTGTGGGAACATTTTAAAACCCAATCATACGCAGGAAGCACAATTTCTTTTTCAATACAAGAATAGCTTTCCGCTTCGGATAAATCAAAAATCTGAAAAAGCCTTTCGGGGCTTGAATATTCAAAATTGTATTTGGATTGCTCAATTTCATTTTGCAGGTATATATCGCCGTATTTTAATTTTTTATTCCACATAACGTCAAATACGGAATCAACATTTTGAAGATACATTGCAATGCGCTCCAAACCATAGGTAATTTCGAGCGCAACCGGTTTTACTTCAAGCCCGCCGACCTGCTGAAAATATGTAAACTGGGTAATTTCCATTCCATCAAGCCAAACTTCCCATCCTACACCGGCAGCGCCTAATGTGGGCGATTCCCAATTGTCTTCAACAAAGCGGACATCATGTTCGGATAAATCAACCCCCATTGCTTCAAGTGAATTCAGGTAAATTCCCTGTGCATTATCGGGAGAGGGCTTTAATATTACCTGATATTGAAAATAATGTCCCAATCTGTTTGGATTTTCGCCGTATCTTGCATCAGTCGGGCGGCGGCAGGGTTCAACCATGGCAGTCGAATACGGTTCGGGACCCAGCGCTCTTAAAAATGTAGCAGGGTTCATTGTGCTTGCGCCTTTTTCTATATCATAAGGCTGTTGAATAATGCACCCGTAGTCAGACCAGTATTTAGAAAGGTTTAAAATCAATTCTTGAAAAGTTAATGCCATAACTTCTGAATATTACTACAATCATAATTTTTTTACAATAAATAAAATGTAATAATATTTAAAGTTTTGAAAATTTATGCATTTTTTATGGTACATTTTGAAATATGAATTACGTACCGCTTCACCTTCACACTGAATACAGCCTTTTAGACGGCGCTATTAAGCTTCCTGATTTATTTAAGTTTGCAAAAGAAAATTCCATGCCTGCCGTTGCGATAACAGACCACGGTGTTATGTACGGCATAATTGACATGGTTTTGACTCATAAAGAATATCCTGAAGTAAAGCCCATTTTAGGGTGCGAATTTTATATAGCGGAAGGTGATGTAATAAACGACAAAAGCACAAAAAAAACCCTGTATCACCTTGTTTTGCTTGCAAAAAATAATACAGGCTATCAAAACATGATTAAAATGGCTTCAATAGCTGCAGTGCAAGGATATTATTACAAGCCGAGAATTAATCATGAAATACTCGAAAAATATCATGAAGGAATTATCTGCCTTTCCGCTTGCATTCAGGGCGAAGTTGCAAGAAATATCCTTGACGGTTTTGAAGAAAAGGCGTTTGAAAAAGCAAAGTATTATAAAAATCTTTTTGGCGAAGATTTTTATATAGAACTTCAAGACCATGGTTTGTGGGAACAAAAACAATCTAATCCAAAGCTTATCGAGTTTGCGGAAAAAATCGGGGCGAAAATGGTTATAACAAACGATTCTCACTATTTGCGCTCGCAGGATGCCCTGTGGCATGATACCCTTCTTTGCGAACAGACAAAATCTTCAAAAACAGATACCAACCGCTTTAAATTTCCAAATAATGAGTTTTATGTAAAAACAAAAGATGAATTGCGCAGGGCATTTAACTGGATGGACGATGCAGCATTTGAAGAATGCATGAATAATACGGTAGAAGTTGCAAACAAGTGCGATGTACATATAGAACTCGGCAAATCTCATCTGCCAACTTACCCCGTGCCTGAAGGGTACGATACAAATTCTTATTTTGATTATCTTTGCCGTGAAGGTTTAAAAAGACGATACGGCGAAAACTATCCGAAAGATATTGAGGACAGGTATCTTTATGAAAAAAGCGTTATAGATAAAATGGGGTTTCCTGCATATTTTCTTCTTACATGGGATTTTATAAACTGGGCTAAAAAACAAAATATACCAGTAGGTCCCGGCCGCGGCTCCGCCGCAGGCAGCATTGTCGCCTATGCGCTCGGCATAACGGAACTCGACCCTATACGTCATCATTTATTGTTTGAAAGGTTTTTAAACCCCGAACGTATATCAATGCCCGATATTGATATCGATTTTTGCAAAAGGCGCAGGGGTGAAGTTATCGATTATGTTACAGAAAAATACGGCGAAGACCATGTCTGCCAGATTATAACATTTGGCACGCTTGCTGCAAAAGCCGCGCTAAAGGCAGTTGCAAGAGTATACGACATTGATTTTACCACCAGCAATTCCTGGGCAGGCTTAATTCCCTCGAGCCCCGGGATAAAATTATCGGATGCGCTTGTTGAAGGTTCTGAATTTAAAAAACTCTATGATTCAAACCCCGAAGTAAAAAAATTGACTGATGAGGCGCTACATCTTGAAGGTATTAAAAATCAGGTGGGAACGCATGCTGCCGGAGTTATCATTTCGCATAAACCTTTAGATGAAATTATCCCTATCGCGCTTTCAAAAGAAAAATCCGTTACAACTCAATTCCCTATGGTCTGCATTGAAAAATTAGGGCTTTTGAAAATGGACTTTTTAGGGCTTGAAACGCTTACGGTTATCCGCGATTGCCTTGATATGATAAAAAAGCGGAAAGGAATTGATTTTGATATAAATAAAATTCCTCTGGATGACGAAAAAACGTTTGAACTTTTAAAAAGGGGCGAAACAGACGGCGTATTTCAGCTTGAATCTACGGGGATGAAACGTCTTGTAAAAGAATTAAAACCTACGGTATTTGAAGATTTAGGCGCACTGGTCGCGCTTTTCAGACCGGGACCTTTAGAATCGGGCATGGTAAAAGATTTTGTTGACCGTAAACACGGACGCCAAAAAATTGAATACGCTCATCCGCTGCTTGAAGATATTTTAAAAGATACGTACGGCACCATAGTTTATCAGGAACAAATCATGAAAATTTTTCAGGTTCTTGCCGGATATACTCTGGGCGGTGCCGATATGGTACGCAGAATGATGGGCAAAAAGAAACTTGAAGAAATGGCAAAACAAAAAACCATTTTTATCGAAGGCGCAGCTAAAAACGGCATGAGCGCACAAGATGCAGGAGCGCTTTTTGAGCAGATTGAAAGTTTTGCAAAATACTGTTTCAACCGGAGCCACTCGGCAGCTTATGCTTTTGTTGCATATCAAACCGCATATTTAAAGGCGCACTATCCTGTTGAATGGATGGCTGCAATTTTAACTTCCCAATCAAATAATCAGGAAAAAACCCAGCAGTATATTTTACAGTGCCAGGCGCTCGGCATAAAGGTTTTACCTCCCGATATAAACAGATCGGATGCAGATTTTACGCCCGATGGAGATAATATCCGTTTCGGGCTTGCTTCAATTAAAAACGTAGGCAGAGGCGTTGTTGAAACAATTATGCAGCTAAGACAAGAAAAAGAATTTGAATCGCTTTACGATTATTGCGACCGCATGGAAGGGCGCGGAATTAATAAACTTACCGTAGAGGCATTAATTAAAGTAGGTGCCTTTTCCAGAGTGGAAAAAAGCCGCAAGCAGCTTGTTGAAAATTTAGAACGCATTACAAAAGAAGTGAGCGAAAAAAAGCTGCAAAGAAAAACAGGACAGGTCAGCTTGTTTGCAAGTTCCGGAATTGATGCACAGGATTTGGGGCTGCCTTCATTTGAACTTTTGGGAAGTTCCGATGATGAATATAAAGATACGGAAATTCAGCAATTTGAACATGAATTAATGGGCATTTATGTTTCAAGCCACCCGTTATCAAGCATAAAAGACACTTTGAAATATTTAACGACAGATACGCTCTCTGAAATTGTTCAATCTCCTGAAAATGATAAAACGGTTACAATATGCGGGCTTTTATCTCAGGTGGTTTCGAAAACCAAAAGGGGAGATGCTTCAAAAATATTAAAAATCGGCATTGTTGAAGATTTATCAGGCGCAAGAGTGGAATTTGTTTCTTTTCCGAAAGTAACGGAAAAATACGGAAATATTCTTGCAAATGATGAAAAAGTTATAATGACCGCACGCATTTCAAAACGGGATGAAGAAATAAACCTTGCGGTATCAGAGGTGCGCCCGATTCAAAATGTCAGCCTTTTTACAATTAAAATGCTTAAACATTTTGAATTTGAAGAAAATGAATATCTAAAAGAGCTTTTAAGTAAAAATGCGGGCGACAGCCCTGTAGTTATTGATTTTGAAGATCCGGAAGCACAAACTCCGGATAAAAGGGTTCAGATTCTTACAAACAAAAAATTGTGGATAAATCCCGAATCAAATGTAGAAAATAGAAT
>JAJQDG010000090.1:710-9072 GCA_021202305.1 Candidatus Gastranaerophilales bacterium | reverse complement strand
AAGAAAGATTGGCAAGAATGACTTCTCTTTTTGATATAAATTCTTCATAATTTTGGTTTGGCTTGTAAATCATTGTAAAATTTCCTAAAGTTTTTATCTAAAAAACCGCTTTACATTTTATGTTTAATTTTATATTAATTTTATTCGGTGCTTATTGTCCTGTTGAAATTGACAAACAGCCTATCTTTTATCAATAACCTTAATAACATGCCACCCGAAATCTGTCTGCACGGGATCTGACATTTCGCCTTTTGGTGTCATAAAAGCAGCTTCTTCAAATTCGCTGACCATTTGTCCGCGTCCAAACCACCCTAAATCGCCGCCGACCTGTCCGGAGGGGCAATTTGAAAACTGCTTTGCAAGCGCCTTAAAGCTTTCACCGTTATTTACGCGCATAATAATTGCCTTTGACTGATTTTTGGTTTTTGTCAAAATATGAAGCGCATGCACTTCAGTGTAACTATCGGCATCAGGGTCAATATTTTGCGCAAAAACTACTGTCTGTAGTAAAATTGATACAAAAAGCAAATATATAAATTTTTTCATCTTTTTTCTCCTTATTATCATTTTATACTATAATATTTTCCATGCAAAATAAAAAAACCGTATTAGACATACTGGGTCCTGTTATGGTGGGGCCGTCAAGTTCTCACACCGCAGGCGCGCTTCGTTTGGGACTTTTAGCCGGAAGAATTTTCGGGAGCGGATTAAAAAATGTAGAATTTCATCTTTACAATTCCTTTGCAAAGACAGGTAAAGGCCACGGCACGCAAAATGCTCTTATTGCCGGACTTTTGGGGTTAAATACGGATGATGAAAAAATCAAATCTTCGCCGCTGTTAGCAATGGAAAGAGGTCTTGAGTATAATTTTTCATATTTTGATGATTATAACCGCCACCCTAATTCCGTTGATTTTATAATGTCTGATAAAAATGGACTTAAAATTACGGTAAAAGGTTCTTCTATAGGTGCGGGCGAAGTTGTAATAGAAGAAATAAACGGATATTCTTTTAATTTAAGAGGCGATTACCCTACACTTTTATTGATGTATAAAGATACCCCGGGGATGATTTATCGTGTCGCAAATTTAATTCAATCGCGCAGCATTAATATAGCTTCAATGATTTGCGACAGGGCGCAAAAGGGTGCAGGTGCTTCAATGGGAATATGTCTTGACAGTTCACTATCTGATGAAGTATATGAACAAATAGAAAAAATTGAAGATATTTATATGATAAGGTTAATCGGAAAATTAAATGAGTGATACGTTTTTTGAACTTAAAGAAAAAGCAGAAAAAGAGGGGCTTCTTAATGTAATTACAAAAAGAGAAGAACTGAATAATAAAGATTTTAGAAAAAAGGTCTGCAAGATAGCAAATTCAATGCTTGAAACCATTCAAACCGGACTTATTTCAAATGAACTTTCTTTGAGCGGTCTTTGCGGATTTAATACGGAATTATTAAAAAATGCAAGTGTAACCCCTCTTGTTACACCTTATATAAAAAAGGTTATGCTGTTTGCACTTGCAACAATTGAACAAAATGCGCGTATGGGCAAAATTGCTGCATGCCCCACAGCCGGTTCCTCAGGCATTGTGCCTGCGGTATTAGCTGCTGCAAAAGAAGAATTTAATAAAACTTTTGATGATTTTGTCAATTCACTTATTGTAGCAGGCGAGGCTGGAAGAATTATTTCATTAAAAATGCAATTGGCAGGCGCTGTGGGAGGATGTCAGGCAGAATGCGGGGCAGCATCAGCAATGGCTGCAATGGGGCTTGGCTATATGCTGAATGCGGATATAGACACTATTTATAATGCGGCTGCACTTTGTATAAAAAATATTCTTGGATTAACATGCGACCCTGTTGCGGGGCTTGTTGAAGTACCCTGCGTAAAAAGGAATATTTTTCTTTCATGCCATGCCGTTACTTCTTTTTATATAGCGCAATCCGGCATAAAATCATGCATTCCGCTTGATGAAACAATAGATGCAATGAAAGAAACGGGCTTATTAATGTCGCCTAAATTGAAAGAAAGCTCGGAAGCCGGTCTTGCGCTGACAAAAACAGGTATTGGAATAAAAAATAATTTATATAAACTCTGGCATGAAAGTGCGGAAAAATCTTAATTCAAATTTTGGATAATTCTTTCAATTGAAACGTTTTTAGACAAATCCCATTCGCGTTTTGCGAGGCGGACTACATTAAAACCGCACCTTTCAAGTATCGCCTGTTTTTTTGTATTCGAGCATCTATTTTTTGGCTCATCTTCTGCGCCATCAAGTTCTATCACCAGATTATTTATAACAATATCGGCACTCACGCCGCCAATCTCAAGCCCTGCTTGAATTTTTACATCGGGAATTTTTAAAAGAAGTTCATTAAATACTTCTTTTTCAAATTCATTTTTAAAATTTGCTTTTAAGGGGGTTTCAAAAGCTTTTTTTGCATTTTGAACGTATTCCGTGTAATCTCTTAAAAGCCCCTCGGGTAAAGTATTTGGCGCTTTTGAAATAAAACTTACGGCTTTTTTTCTGGCTCTTGTAATTGCAACGTTAAAAAGATTCGGTTTTTGTAAAAAAGTCAAAGACTGCGGACGGGAATTATCTGCAATTGCCCATGACATAAGCATTATATCTTTTTCATCACCTTGAAAAGTATGCGCGGTGCCTACTTCTATTTGATGTTTTTGAATTGTTTCCAGACTAAAAATCTGCATAATATCTTTTTTTAGCAAATCAACCTGTCCTCTAAAAGGGGATAAAACTCCTATACTTACCGGTTTTTCTTCATTTTCGCCGGCTGCAATTATATCCTGCATTTTTTTAATAACTGCTTCCGCTTCAATGGTGTTTCTTGTAATATCAGTGTCTACCTTGCCGTCAGGCACAACAATAAGTTCTGTCGGGCAATAATTTTCAGGCGTTGTTTTCATAACTTTTATGCGTCCGCCGTAAAATTCTTTTGATGAAAATTCAATAATGGGGCGCGGGCTTCTAAAGTGTTCATCTAAAAGAACCGGTGAAACCGAATAATAATTTGCTAAATCAAACATTGAATTTGTTCTGAAACGCCACATTAATTGATACTCATCATCAATATTGTACTGATTTAAAAATGACTGTTCTTTTGCCTTTTCAAGAAAGGACATGTGCGGCAATTGTTTATCATCCCCTACAATAACCGCCTTTTTAGCGCGGTATAATATAGGAAAGCAGCTTGCTATATCACACTGGCTTGCTTCATCTATTATTACAACATCAAATAATGCGGGCTTTAAAGGCAGTGAATTTGAAATTGCGTATGTTGTTGTACACCAGCAGGGAAAAGCTTTTAAAAGCGGAGTAAAGTCCTGATTTTCAAGCAGCCTGTTTTGAAGCATTGCTTTTTTGCTGACCAGAGATTTTGAATGTATAATAAGCCTGCGGCGCTTGTTTTGATCTGATAAAAGGTCAATTAATGCAGTGCGCCTTTTATTTTTCAAAATTTCAAGCGCAAGTTTTTTACGTTTGTTTTTAAGCATTTTAAGCTTATTCATAAGCTGGTGCAGGTTGCCTGTTCTTATAATTTCTTCTTCGGTATCCGATAAAAGCGCGCTTAATTTTTCGCTGTCAAGTTCAATTTCAACTCTTGATATCATATCGCCTGCAAAAGAAACACGTTTTAAATTTAAGAGTTTTCTTATTTTTCTTAAATAAATTTTTGTGAAAAATTTATTTACAAACGTTTCCTTGCTTGAAAGGTTATTTTTCAATTTTGCAATAATGTTTTCTAAAAGTTCAATTTCTTTTGCGCAAAGATGTTCATTAATATAGCGCATTTCGCCTGCTGCTTCTTTAGACATTTTTTCTTCAAGCGCATATTGAGTGTATTTTTCTTCAAGATAAATAATTTTTTCTATAAGTCCTTCAATACGTTTTATTTCATCCAGCAGTTCTTTCATATCGGGCGTATCTACAAGAATGGAGTCCATATAACATTCATCATTTAATTCAACTTTGCCCGACAATAAATCTTCCAGTTGAAAACACAATTGTTTTTGATAATTTGCCCTTCCGGCGCGCAATGCAAGATAGGGCGCGCCAAATTCATTTAAACGCTGTGCGACAACATCTACCGCTTTATCCATTCTGGATGCCACAAGAACGGTTTTGCCGTTTGCAATAAGATGAGAAACTAAATTAACAATAGTCTGGCTTTTACCTGTCCCCGGCGGGCCGTATACTGCAAGAATATCATTGTTTTCAATTTTTCTTATGACATCTTCCTGACTTTCGCTTAAAGAAAGAGGAGTTACTGGGAAAAAACTTTTATTTTCGTCTTTAGGGGATTTTTCCGTTTTTTGCCGGTTGTATTCATCCAAAATTACGCCGAGGGCTGTTTCTTTAATCGTGCCTGTGCTTTTTTCCGAAATTTGCGTTAATTCATGCAAAACTCCGGCAGTTACTGTCGGGCGCTTGGTTAAAATAACCGATTGCATACGTTTTAAAACAAGCTTATCCAAATTCATTTTTGGTTTTTGTTTTATAACATCAATTGAATCCATTTCCTCAAAATCATCAATTTCATCAACCGTATTTGAGTAAAAATCGTCCTCTATCCGGTAAAATTTTTCATTGACAGATTCATTTGTTTCTATTTCAACATCAGGAATTAAGGATTTTAATGTCGATAAAAATATTTCCAGACTATCTTTATTAAGCGGCAGTTCGGGAATTACATCTATAAGCCCTTGCAGCATGGCATCAATTTCATCTTCATCGTCTTTTTTCATCAATTGCGAAAGTGCGCCCGTGTTTAGGGAAAGAGTATCTTCCAGTATTGAAATTGAAAGACTTTTACCCGCACGCTCAATTTTGCAGGTTGAATACAAAAGCGGGGTCAAAAATTCATTATTTTTTTTTGCACGGGTATTTTTGCCCACAAGAAAAAGATAGCCGTACAAAAGATGTTTTTCTTTTTGGCTTACTTCGGCCTGTATCATAAGTTCGGTAAGATACGGATTTTCACCTGACACAACAAGGGGGGTATCAAAATTTGTAAAAATTTCTTCACTGCCTTCTAAAAATACCCATTTGTTATCTTTGTCGCCCTTTAAGTTGCGAAAAGTGGAGCTTTGGACTTCTTCTCTTATGCAATCATGCAGATAAAGCGAGATTCTTTTTATAAAATTTCCGCCGAATAATTTATTTGCGGCTTTTATCGGTGTTTCAAGCATAGTTTTGATTATACGTTTAAATAAGGGGGTTTTCTTCCCATAAATGAAGGAATTTTTACGTTTTTTCAAACATAGAGTGTGCGGAAAAATTAAAATTTTTTCCGCACACTCCATAGCTTAAATTTGAATAAAAAGAGAATTTGTATTTAACAATTGTTTGTGTGATAATCATCTTGAGCTTTAAAGGAGTACAGTTTTGATTAAAGTTGCAGTAACAGGCGCTATGGGCAGAATGGGAAAAGAGGTTGTAAAAGCCGTTTTAGGTGATTTAGAAACCGATTTAACCGCTGCTATTGACAAATTTGGCGAAGGTCAGGAAATTACGGAAAATATTAAGATTGAAACTGATATCAAAAAAGCATTGGAAACAAAAAAAGCGGATGTTGTTGTTGATTTTACGCAGCCTTCCGTTATTTTTGAAAATGCAAAAACGTATATCAAGCTTGGCATAAAATCAGTCATTGGAACAACCGGGCTTAATGATGAGCAGGTAAAAGAACTTGAAAAACTTTCTGTGGAACACAAAGTTGGCTGTATTATAGCTCCGAATTTTGCACTCGGCGCCGTTTTAATGATGATGTTTGCAAAAACCGCGTCTAAATATTTTAATAATGCCGAAATTATTGAGCTTCATCACAATCAAAAAAAAGATGCCCCCTCCGGTACTGCAATTAAAACCGCAAAAATGATGGCTGAAGTTAATTCTGATTTTCAAACCGGTAATATTGATGATGTTGAGCTCGAAAAAGGTGCGCGAGGTGCGTCATACCCGAGCAATTTAAATATACACTCAATAAGAATTCCGGGGTTTGTTGCTTCGCAGGAAGTTATTTTTGGCTCAAACGGGCAGATTTTAACCATAAGACACGATACAACAAACAGGGAATGTTTTATGTCAGGTGTCTTGCTTGCAGTTAAGCATGTGTACAAAAACAACGATTTTGTCTTTGGATTGGAGAACATTTTATGAAAAAGCCTAATTTAGCGGTTCTTGGCGCAACAGGCGTTGTGGGCAGAGAAATTTTAAGTATACTTGAAGAACAAAAGGTTGAATATAACAATATAAAGCTGCTTTCTTCAAAACGCTCTGCCGGTTCAAAATTAATGTTTAACGGCATTGAACACAATGTTCTTGAGGCTGTGCCTGATGTTTTTGAAGGTGTAAATGTTGTTTTAGCTTCGGCAGGCGCATCAACAAGCCTTTTGCTGGCGCATGAAGCGGCAAAAAGAGGCGCCGTTTTTATTGATAATTCAAGTGCATTCCGTATGGAAAAGGATGTTCCGCTTGTAATTGCAGGCGTAAATGATGACGATCTTAAATGGCATAAGGGAATTATTGCAAATCCTAACTGTTCAACATCGCAATTAATGCCGGTTTTAAAACCGTTAAATGATTACGCCAAAATTAAAAGGCTTATAGTTTCAACTTATCAGGCTGTTTCAGGTGCAGGGCTTGCGGCAATGAATGAATTAACCGACAATACAAAGGTTAATTTAATCGGAATGCCCTATGAAAATAAGGTTTTTAAATATGAAATAGGGTTTAATTTAATTCCGCAGATTGATGTTTTCACGGAAAACGGCTATACGAAAGAAGAAATGAAAGTTACAAACGAAACAAGGAAAATTCTTCACCTTGATGAAAATGTTCCTATTTCTTGTACGGCAGTCCGGGTGCCCGTATACAGGGGTCATTCGGAAGCCGTTACAATTGAATTTGAAAAAAATATTACACCGGCAATTGCAAGGGATATTTTAAAAAATGCCTTTGGAGTCAAGGTTGAAGATGAACCTGAAAATTACGTTTATCCGACACCTAAAAATTGTGCGGGCAAAGACCCTGTTTATGTCGGCAGAATCAGAAAATCTATTGCTTTTGATAATGCAATCGACCTTTTCTGCGTTGCCGATAATTTAAGAATAGGCGCTGCGCTTAACACCGTAAGACTTGCACAAAAAGTTATTGAAATGGAGCTTTATTAAAATGACATTAAGATATGACGCGGGCGAAGTTATTACCGCAATGATTACACCTTTTAATGAAAAAAGAAAAATTGATTTTGAGGCGCTTGAAAGAGTTGTGAGGCACTTAAAAGAATCAAGTTCCGATGCAATTTTAGTTGCGGGTACAACAGGCGAAAGCCCGACGCTCACCCATGAAGAAGAACAGGAAATTTTGTATCAGGTAAAAGGGAATGTTTCAGGCGCCGTAAAAGTTATTATGGGTGCAGGCTCAAATTCAACAAGAACAGCGGTTGATTCATCAAAAAAGGCGGTAGAACTCGGTGCAGACGCGATTTTATCTGTCGTCCCGTATTACAATAAACCAAACCAGCAGGGTATAATTGAACACTTTGGCGCGGTTGCCCGTGCGGTCGATATTCCGATTATTATGTATAATATCCCCGGGCGTACAGGTGTAAATATGGCGCCTTCTACTGCTGCATTTCTTGCAAAAGAATATCCGAATATTGTTGCCCTGAAGCAAAGTTTTCCCGATATGGATACAATAACGGAATTAAAATCAATATGTCCCGAAGATTTTGCACTTTATTGCGGAGATGACAGTTTAACGCTGCCCATGCTTTCTTTAGGTGCTTACGGGGTTATTTCGGTAGCATCTCATGTCGTCGGCGATGAAATTAAATCTTTAATTCACAATTTCAAATCCGGTCAGGTAAATGCGGCAAGAAATATGCACCAAAAACTTTATCCCCTATTCAGAAAGCTTTTTATGGCGCCAAATCCTGTGCCGGTTAAGGCGGTGCTTTCAAAACTTAAAATGATTGAAAATTACGTAAGACGTCCGTTAGTAGAGCTTAATGAAATGGAACGATCAGAGCTTTTTGACGTATTAAACAGCACTCTTGAAAGTATAGGTAAAACCGCTGCAAGATAATCTGCACTTTTATGAGCGGTTCTTGATATAGATTCACGCGATGGTAAAACTGCTGCAAGATAATCTATACTTTTATGAGTTCTGCACGGGCGCCGCCAACCCTTGAAAGTAAAGCCGCCTGAGGTTAATCTGCGTTTTTATGAAGCTGAAAAAATCTGCCTGAAAAGGCGGAGGGCGGTTTATTTTTATTTTATAAAATAATCTTGCAGTTAAAAGCCTGCCTTTTTAATGTATTCTTTTGTGC
>JAJQDG010000090.1:0-700 GCA_021202305.1 Candidatus Gastranaerophilales bacterium | reverse complement strand
AATCTTTAATAAAGGAGGTTTTATGAGCAAAAAATTTGAGTTATATAAATGCGGTATCTGCGGAAAAATTGCAGAAATTGTCATAGATGGAAACGGCAGTTTAACATGCTGCAATGAAAATATGAAACTTTTAGAAACTAAAAGCACAGATGGTACGCTTGAAAAACATGTACCTTCAATTGAACATTTGGGAACAAGCCATGTTGTAAAAATCGGTTCAATTCCGCACCCTATGACAGATGAACATTATATACAATTTATTGAGATTATTTCAAGAGACGGGCGTTATTTAAAAAGAAAATATTTAAATCCTGATGAAGAACCTGAAATGGTTATAAAATGCCTGAACGAAGATGATTTTTCGGCAAGGGAATATTGCAATATACACGGGCTTTACACGGAGGAAAACAATGGAAAATAGACTATTAAAAGGGTTAGATGAACAAATCAATAAAGAATTATATTCAGCTTATCTTTATTTTGGCATGAGCGTTTATTTTTATGAAATAAATATGGAAGGTTTTGCCCAAATGGTTAAAGAGCAGGCAAAAGAAGAATTAGTTCATGCAGAAAAAATATACAGCTATTTAATCGCAAGAGATGAAAAAATTTCCTTTTATGAAATTGAAGCACCCGAAACAAATTGGATTAATCCGATTGATGCAATTAAAGGGGCGCTTGAGCATGAAAAATTAATTAC
>JAJQDG010000050.1 GCA_021202305.1 Candidatus Gastranaerophilales bacterium | reverse complement strand
ATTGTGCCTCTTGTGTCTTCAAATCCCCGTCTTTTTCCTGCAATTGAGAAACTCTGACAAGGAAATCCGCCGCAGAAAATATCAAAGTCGGGCAACTCATCTGTATTGATTGTTGTGATATCATTAAAAAACTTCTCCTTATTGGGTTTGTAATATGCCCTGTATAACTTGTTTGCATATTTATCATTGTCGCAATATCCGACACACTCAAATCCTGCACGTTCAAGACCTAACTTAAATCCACCGATTCCAGAAAACGCATCAAAGAATTTTAACTTAGTCATCTAATCCATCGCTCCTTCCTTGCAGTTCACAAAGGAATAGTGCTTTTTGTAAATCCTGTTCAAACTTTTTGCTTTTTAAATTTTTCTCTTTTAAAACGTTTTCCAAGTCTTCATAGCTGTCACAGGTTTCAATTAATGAAATAATTGGATTTAAGAGGTTTTGTGCCTGAGAGGTGAGTTCGGTTTCCGATATAAATTTAAAAAGTTCTTCAAGCTGCGTCTGTCCTAAAGGTGCATTATCGTTTGGCTCATCTTCTTGTTCTTGAAATTCTTTAAAATTAGGAGTTTGTACAGGATAAAAATCTTCTCGGATATCAAAATCCTCATTTTCAAGTCCGTAATTTTTAATAAAATATTCCTTGGTGAATTTAACTCCTGTTTCAGATAGGATTTTGTCCCGCTGCGCTAAAGATAAATCAACATCTTCAGGGGCATACATTTCAAAAACGGGAATTTCTTCTGTTGAATAATTGATTTCATAAATCCACCGGATTAATTGATTAATAACGCTTTCAACAAGTTTTCTGTCTGCATCAATAATATCCTGCCTTACAGCCATGTGAGTATTTGCAGCGGCATAACTCCCTGTTGAACCTATTTCGGTTGTTAAAGTCTGACCTAAAACAGCCTTTGAAATTTCCGAATTCATTTTATCGATTAATTTTTCATAAATTTCAGCGGATGATGATTTATTAGCTTCTTGGATTTCAACAGATGAATCATCGGGAATAACGGCAATGGCATCCTGCACCATATCCTCAAGCATATCGGCAAGAGTTTCCGTTTCATCCTTTGTTGCACCTCTGGGGTGTTTGCCGATAAGATGAGGCATTCCGTATTTTTCAGTAAATACAACCCAGAATTTTAATCCGCCTTTTTTAAAAGTTACTGCCCAAAAACAGCGAGATAGTGTGCGTTCGCCGTAAGGATTGTTGTAGCTAGGGTTATTTTGTGCAAGAAGAAATTTTTTATCAGGGACAATTTCGCCATAGTAATTTTCTTTTGTTCTGAATTTTAGATTGTTATCATCATCAAAACAAAACCATTCGGGCGGTTTTGCAATTATTTTTGCAGGTAAAATATGTCCTGATTTTGATTTTTCCCATATAATTTCTAAAGGCTGATAACCAAATTGTGTGGCATCAAGAATATCGCTCATAAGTTTGTTGATATTTAATTTTCTTAAAAGGTTGATAATTTCTTCTGAATTTTTGTCTTTATCAATTCCCCTGTTAATTTCCCAATCAAGAGATAAAACGCCTGCTTTTCTTGATTGAGTACAGGCAAAAACATGGGGGTCGCAAAGTAATTCTTTATAAATCTTGATATCTTTGCCCTGTTTTCTCAGAACAATATCGGGGTCAGGCAGGATATTAGCAAGAGAATAAAAATTTAATGCACGTTTGCGCGTTGCGATTTCTTCTGTCAAACCTTTATTTGAATTTGCTTTTTTAAGTACGGATTTTTCTGTCATTAAGCCCCCGTATTGCTTTTAAATGTCGAGAGCATATCCACCATTCCGACTTTGTAAATGTTTTCAAGGACATCAATTTCAAAAATTTCAACACTGTCAACAATGAGTTTTGCGTAAGTTACACTCATTGTTGTTTCATATTCAGCATTTTCGTGCGGCTTTATATTCCCCAACGGAAACTCTTTAAATGTACCGATTAAAAAAGCTGTTGCAGGAACTTCGTTTGTTCTTCCTGTACCGTTATATGTTTCTAAATTTGCCCGAACTTGAATTAAAGCGGAGGTAAAAGGGTTTGCGCAGGCAAGTAAAACGCTTGGATACAGAGCATTCCACTTAATTTTGCATTCAAGTTTATCAATACCTGCGAAAAATTCAGCAGAGCCTATCATTCCTAAAGCCTTATGCTCTGCCATTTTATGCTTGATTTGCGGAAGCTGTACTTCTTCGGCTCTGCCTAAAAGGTTAATTCTGTTCATATAAACATTTGCGTTTGTTAGTTTATTTATTTCTATCTTAGACATTAATTTCCCTTTCCAAGACCCTGCGACCCTGATTTTAGTTCCGTTTGTAAATACCGTATTCTTTTATCTCAATATCCGAGTAATGCAAAATGACGTACTCCTTGCTAAGAGCCTGAAATAGAGGGCATTTAGATAAATTTTTGCAGGAATAACAGAGGTCAAAAATATCCGTGCAAACTTCCAGTTCACCTCTGTCATTGACGGCTTCATACATTAAGATTCCGCTCCGAGCGATTCCAACAGGCTGATATCTATAAATGATTCAAAAGTTATCCGCTCAGCCGGTGTCGGAGGCATAAATTCAATATCAAAAGTCAAATGTCCTGCGGCAATGTCTGTTGAGGAATTTTTTTCGGAATTAAATGAACACTTCCCGTCAATTAATGCTCCTCTGCCTATTAGACTTCTGATAAATTGATTTACCGTTTCGCAGATTGAATCTATCAAGCCGTTATCTATCGGATAATCCATAAATTGCAGCATTGAATATTCAACACTTTCATGCAAAATATCAGCCGTTCTTCGAACATTGATGAAATTAGTCGGGTCTACAGAAGCAGGATATGCAGCAGAGCGGTTTCCCCAGGTTCTTAAGCCTGAGCCGTAAGAATTGAAAATAGTTACAATTCCTGCTTCATTGAGCTGATTGACCTCAGATGCCGGGTCATTTATCATTGAAGTTAGTTGTTTTTCAACACCCACAATTCCGTTAATTTCAGTATTGGATGGCGACCAGTGATATCCTTTATCTAAATCTTTTGCGGCAATTACTCCTGCTAATCTTTGAGAATACGGTTCTAAAATATTAGAATCCGTTTCGGAATCATAAACTTTAACGTGGGGATAACAAAGAACAATTCTGTCTGATGACGTATTAAAGTTTATTGTACCCTCGCTTCCTCTGCCTGTAATGGCTTCTTGAACGGTAGTTCCGACAGGTGCATCAACAAGCCCTATTGCCCTTATTTTCTCGCATATTGAATTAATTTCTGTTACAACGGCAGTTTCTTCGCAAAAAACAGGAGCAATAATTGTTTTCGGATAATAACCGAACAAGGAATAGCAATCCTGAAAAGCATTCAATCCTGTTCTTTTTCCGGTATCAGAGTCAACTCCGCCTATGATATCTGCTTTTGTTACCTCCGACACATCAGAATGTATATCAGGGTCATAGACGTTTATTACAATAACAATTCCTGCACCCTGATCGAAAATTGCATCAAGTGCCTGCGGAATTGTATAGCCTGATTTTGAATTGCCGAAATACTTAACGGCATCGGTATCACTTGAAATTACTACAGGCTCATTTACTGTCCTATAATCTTCATCAATATCTTCAACAGGTGCAGTTCCGACCAAACCGATTACGGCGGTTTTTACGGTTGTTACACTCCTTGCACCTTTTGTTACTTCTATGGTTTCAACACCATGCAAAAAACTTGCAGCCATAAATTAACTCCTCTATGGGTAAAAATGGGGTAAATCTAATTAAATAAGGGAAAATCTAAATTTCTAAGTCCTGAACATTTGTTGTATTCAATGAAAAATTAATGCCGTATTGCCAGATACCGCTGTTTTCCGAGATAAAATAATCTTTTACGGGCTTTAGCATTGAACATCCGTCCGGCTGAAATCCTGTTAAAACGGATTTTACGTTATCTATATATTCATACGCTCCGTCATTAAAACGCAGATTTCTTGTTACAACGGTGATTGCAAACTCTTTTTTGTTATCCTGAGAAATAAACCCGAGGGCAGATGAGTTTGTGTAATTACTTCCCTGATAATGCACTAATAATGCACCAATCGGATGAAGTAAAATAAATCCTGACGGTTTATCGGGGAAACCTTGAACAAGAACTTCGGGGAATGAGGTTTTTAATTGCTCAATTATTGAGTTTTCTATGTCTCTAATACTCAAACATACGACCTTTATTAAAAAGTTTGTCAATTATACTTTTGTTTGTTTTGTATTCTTCCGCATTAAAACCTGAGCTTTCAAGAGTATCGCTTTCGCTTTGCAGGGTTATAACACCTTTTTGAATATCTTTAAGCGTTGAAATCGCATTATTGTAATTAGTTTCAATAACTTCCGGCATTTCGTTTCGCATTCTTCTTGAATACAGACGGTGAATACTTAAATCAATTGCAAGAATCCTTAATAAAGGAAAATGGGCATTGAGAGGCAGAGAGTATCGTCCTCTCAAATACCCGTCGATGAGCACAGAAGAATAAAGAATTGCTTCGTCAGCAACATCACGATTGACCGCTTCTTGCCCATCATCAGATGTGAGCTGAATTAGAGTAGGGGTAGATGTTTGTGTTTCTATATCGTCAACCGTGCAATAATCTGTCATTAATTACCTTTCAAAATTCGTATAGTACCGCCCGATACACCCTCATCAAGAGCATATCCGTTTATTTCCGCCCCATCTGCTGTTACAACGGCTTTGCCTTCATCATCTGATGAAATGCTGTCTCCAACGGCTATTGTTCCGCCTGCTTCAATAAGCAAAACTCCAAAAACAGCAATCGGAGCAAGCTGCCCTGAATCTGTATCAACATCACAAATACCGTATGCCTTTTCACCTGATTTGCAGATTGCACCTGTGAAATCAACAAATCTTTGTTTTGTTAAATCTTCCGCTGCGGTTATAGAATCAATCAGCAGCGGTTTGTATAATTTTTCTGTCATTATTTATTCTCCCCTGTTTTTTCTTCCTCTGTTGAGGTTTTATCATCTGATTTTGCAGTTTTCACCGTTTCCGTACTTTCGGAAGTTTCTTTTTGTGCTGTCTTTGAGGTTTTGGCGGTTTTAGAAGATGCCGCTTTTTCATTATTTGCGGTTTCTGTTTTTGCGGCTTTGGTTTCAGAAACTTTAATTAAAACATGAGCCAATTTTTTTGCGGCAGTATCATCCAATTCAATCTCATCACCGATTTTATATGACTTGCCGTTATGCATTAGATTTGTGTTTTTAATTTTGTATTTTGCCATTTTTTCTTAAACTTCCTTTCTATGCCACCGCATCAGATATCAAATATCCTGCTTCTGCACCAACCAAAAACGGTGTGTAAATATCCGTTGCTCTGATATACTTAACTTTATTGCCTTCTTTTTCGTACTCATCAATTTGCAGTGCATCTTTTTTTCAGACAGTATATGCAAAAGCAGGGTCATACTCTGTTCTTGAAGTCAAATGCGGAACAAATGCAAGGATTGCATTCTTGCCCCACACCCTTTCAAATTTGTTATTTTGATTAGTATAAATCGCTTTGCCGATAAAGATATTTTCAACTTCAAAAAATTCTTTTAATAAATCAATCGTAACAATTTTATTGGAGGTTGAGGCTATCATCTTTTTTAAAGATTCATTGCGTTTCAAAGCCGTCCAAACATCCTGCCCTAAAATTAAAGTATTTGGATCCTGCCCGATTTGCTCGCAAACCTTGTCTTTAGCATCATCTATAACGCTGACAGGGTCTGAACTTTCGTCATTAAATTGGCTTGTACCCGATAAAGTAATCTTATTTGTATCAGGGTAGTTATCGGGATTTTGAACCAGGTCGGCACACTGTTTTTCGTGTTTTAGTTTTAAGCCCTGAGTTACGACATTTGTTGCGTGAACTTGCAGTTTTACTTTTTCGGCTTCCTGTTCTTCTCTGTAATCAATCGGATAAGATAAATCGTGTTCTGAAAGTGTTGCCGTATGCTTTGTAAACCCTTTCGGGCTTATGACATTGGAATTTGCTCTGATTGCACGCTCTGTGTCATAAACCGTAAATGCTTCTTTGTTAAATTCAAAAATATCTATTTTTTCTTTCTCCGAATCAATTACAGGAAATAAATTCTCGGCTATAAATGTGTTGTTGCTGTAACCTCTGGCAACTTCGGATAAATATGCGTTAATCCGTAATTCTTCAAGTCTTCCCAATTTTTACTCCTTTTTATTATTTGTTTAATTTCAAAAGTGCATCTCGAAACGAGATGTTTTCTTTTTTAGCAAGGGCTTTGGCTTCCTTAAAAACTTCAAGTGAATCTTCATCAGCATTGGCAAACTGTGTGTCCTCATCATCGGATGTTTGTTTGTTTTTTGTTGCAGTTTCACCGAAAGTAATTTGGGGCGGAATGGACTCAATAAAAGATTTAAAGCCCTCAAGAGCTGTTGAGTCCTCCCCAAATTTCTGTACATTGTCCAGTTCTTGAAGAACTGACAGTACGACCTCTTTATTTGACGGAATTAAAACACCTTTTTCTATTTGTTTATCTATAAATTCGTCAAACTCACGTTTTTTCATAGCGGTTTTAATTTCCGTTAATTCTTTTTCAATTTCTTCCTTGTCCTTTGCTTTTTCTTTAAAAGCCGCAACTTCATCCGTTAAAACAGAAATTTTTTCTTTTAAAGATTTAATGGTTTCAAGTTTCCTGTTATTTTCTTTAAATATTTTTAATTGATTTTCAAGGTCTGCAACTTGATTTTTTAAATCTTCAATTTCCTGTTCGCTATATTTTTCAGGTTCATCTTCTGCTTCAAACTCATAAATGTCGGATTCTGATTCCATAAATTTAATAGCTTCTAAACCCTTAACTTGCGGAATTGCAGCCCCGAGAAAAGAAACGGCTTTAAGGTATGCACCTTTGCCTTCAAGGTTTCTGTATAATTCAACAGAAACTTTTTTGTATTTACCCTCGTTAACATCTTTTTCAAAAGTTTCGGGGATTTCTTTAAAACTTACTTTTAATATGCCGTTATCTGCTTTTACATTTTCAACCCACCCGTAAGCAGGACCTGTCTGCTGATGGTCGATTGTAACCGGTGCTTCGCAGAATTTAGGGTCATAATTCTGTGCAATTTCTGCTATTTCTTTTTTTGTAAATTTACCCTGCGGATAAATTCCTGCTTTAAATACTTCGTAAAATTTCATTCTTTATACCTTTTTATTGGTGTCCTTTTTTAAATCTGTATATTTGGAGTATAAAGCCTACGGATAGGCATTTTCAAAGGCATATATTCATAACTTTTTGTATTGCACGGTTCACTAAAATGTTCAGTGCAAAAAATGTTTGAAACGCAATAGTAATACGGTTTAGACTAAAAATATATATAACAAAAAAGGACAAAGCGTCCTTTTCTTTCTTCTCAAATAATTATCAACAGGAGTTTTTATGGAATTTTTAAATCAGCTTTCACCGTTTATAGAAAATGCAGGTTTTCCTGCTTTGATTTTTTTAATCTGGTATATTTATCACCAATCGCAGGTCAAAACTCTGGAAACCATAATCAACGATAATTTTGAAATCTTAAAAGAATTATTGGAAACCAATCAGTACCACGCCGCAATTCTTTCAAGAATTGAAAGTAAAATCGACAACAACTTATGGTGTCCGATTTTAAAAAAGGAGGTTTCATAAATGAACCCCGAAAGATTGCAATTAAAAGGAATGCTTGTTGAATCAAAAAAACGCTTCCGCACACTTGATACGGAAGCGTCAGGTCTTGTTATTCTAATCAGGTCATTATTAAATCCGTATGAAGAAATAGAAAATCTTGATACGGATAAAGCCCTTGTATCGTTAAGCAGATTAAATGAAATTGCAAAAGAATTGAAAACTCTCAAAGAAAAAATTAAAAAATTGGAGAGTGAACTTGAATAGCAAAAAATACCTTATTAACGAAGCAGAGAGAATGTTTCTTTATGAATTTATATCACTTGAGGAAATATCTAACAGACTTCATCTAAACAGAAAAACCGTTATGGACTGGAAAGAAAAATACGGATGGGAAAAACGCAAAGTTGATTTTTTAAAATCCAAGCAGTGCTTCCATGAAGAATTATACGAATTTGCAAGAAAGTTAATGAAAGATATTTCAATTGATTTGGATAACGGCGAGAAAGTCGACCCCGGACGAATGTATGCATTTTGCAGGATTATCCCTATGTTTACTAAAGTCAAGGATTATGAAGATATAGTGGCGAAAAAAGAGAAAAAAGAAACTCAAAAAGGGCTTACACCTGAACTCATTGCACAAATTGAAGAAGAAGTTCTCGGAATTACACAAAATAATGACAACGAAAAAGAATAAGTTTTTTCTTGCCTACCAGATGCGGTGGCTTAATGATAATTCAAAAGTAAAAATATGGGAAAAATCAAGAAGAATAGGAGCAACGTATGTTCAAAGCTATGAAGATGTAAGAGATTGCGTAAAAAGAACGGTACCGGCAGTTTGGTTTTCATCTGCGGATGAATCGGCAGCTCGAGAGTACATTGATTATTGCAAACAGTGGGCAACTTTATTTAATATTGCCGCAAAAGATTTAGGCGAACAGATTTTAGATAAAGAAAAAGATATAAAAGCCTATGTAATTCAATTTTCAAACGGTACAAAAATCCACGCACTGTCATCTAACCCCAAAGGATTTAGAAGTAAAGGCGGAAAAGTTGTTCTTGATGAATTTGCTTTTCATAATAACCCCGAAGAATTATGGAAAGCGGCACGCCCCTGTATAACATGGGGCTACCCTTTAAGAATATTGTCCACCCATAACGGTCAAAGCTGTTTGTATTACAAATTTTTAGAACAGGTCAAAAAAGGTAAATTAAAATGGTCACACCATAAAACTCCGATACAGCTTGCAGTTGATGAAGGTTTACTTGATAAAATCTATAACAGACCAACAAGCAAAGAAGAACGTCAGGAATGGTTAGATGAAGAGTGCAAGAACTGTTTTGATGATTATACCTGGTTTCAAGAATATTGTTGTATCGCAATTGATGAAGCCTGTGCTTTTCTTCCGTATGATTTAATTGCTTCATGCGAAGCACCTGATATTTTAAAATCTCTTGAAGATATAAAAGGGGATTTGTATGTCGGGATTGATATAGGAAGAAAAAAGGATTTAACTGTTATCTGGTGTATTGAAAGATTTGAAAA
>JAJQDG010000179.1 GCA_021202305.1 Candidatus Gastranaerophilales bacterium | reverse complement strand
GATTTAGACGTTCTTGACCCTTCTCTTATGTGCGGCACAGGAACCCCCGAAGCCGGCGGCATGAATTATTTAGAACTTATAAACTGGCTTAAATATCTTAAAAATTTTAATATTATCGGCATGGATATAGTTGAACTTGCGCCTGATATTGATATTTCAAAAACTTCTACGGCAACGGCATGCAAACTTATAAGGGAATCCCTCTGCCTTTTTTCACAGCCTTAAAAAAATATCTTCGCACTGTTTTTCAAGCTGTTCAATTTTTCCGTTATTACGTATTATAAAATCAGACTTTTTTTTGCTGTTGTTATTTAACGATTGTGCCATTATACGGAGTTTTGCTTCTTCTTCACCCATATTTCTGTATTTTTTAAGGCGTTCTATTTTAGTTATTTCATCTGCTACGACAAAAATTATTTTATCAAAATATTTATCAAAACCCGATTTATAAAGCATGGGTGCTTCCACAAAGACAATATCTTTACCTTTGAAAAAAAACAGCATTTCATCAAGTATAAAAGGGTATATCAAATTTTCAAGCAGCTCCAGTTTTTTTATATCTTTAAAGACTATTTTTGCAATTTCATTTCTTTTATCTGTATTAAAAATTTCTATAAGTTTATTTTTAAACTCATCATTTTCATAAATTTTATGCACGGTTTCATCAAGCGAAAGCGTTTGCATGCCTTTCTTTTTAAAGAAATCCAATACAAGAGATTTTCCCGATGCTATGCCGCCTGTTATTGCAATTTTTAACATAATCACACAATACTATAAACACGTTGTATAATTCAATAAGGAGGATTTTACTTTAGTTATGCATGTGAATTTACTGGCAAAAAAAGATGAAAATAAATCTGTTTTACAATTAATACTTGAAGCAAGAGGAATTTCAGATACAGAAGCTTTTTTAAATCCGGAAAAGCAGCCCATGTCCGACCCTTTTATTTTTAGTGATATGCCGCATGCTCTTGAAATTATTCAAAATGCAATATCAAATAAAGAAAAAATTTTGGTGTGGGGCGATTTTGATGCAGACGGAGTTACATCAACTTCCATTCTTTCTAAAACTTTAGACGCACTCGGTGCAAACTATTCTTATTTTTTGCCTGACCGTGCAAATTTGGGGCATGGAATAAATTTAGCCGAACTTTTAACTCAAAAATCAAAAAATAATATAAAAGTTCTAATTACGGTAGACTGCGGTATTTCAAACGCAAAAGAAATAAAATTAATAAAATCGATGGGTGTAAAAACTATCATTACAGATCACCATGAACCTCCTGAAATTCTTCCTGAAGCAGATTGTATTTTAAATCCGCTCGCTAAAAATTCGCTTAAAAGTTCGCTTTCAATTTCTGAAATTGAGAAAAATTCCTATTTATCGGGTGCGGGCGTTGCGCTAAAACTTGCCTGCGCCCTTTTGGGCGATAAATTCAGCGAACTCAAAAAAGAATTGGTTCTTTTATCTTGTGTCGGAACAATTTCTGACATTGTTCCTTTGCTCGGCGAAAACAGGATAATTGCGGCAAAGGGTCTGAAAGAAATGAATAAGGGCTTAAATAAAGGCATTTCGCGTTTATTCTGCCTTCAAAAATTAAATCGCAAAATAAAAAGCGAAGATGTTGCGTTTATACTTGCGCCCAGAATTAATGCGGCGGGACGTCTTGACAGCCCCGATATTTCATTAAAATTGCTCTTGGAGGATAACCCTCTTGCAATTGATATGACAATTGAAAAATTGGATGCTTTGAATAAAATCAGACAGGGGCTTTGCGAAAAAATATATGAAGAAGCGCTTTTGATGATAAATAACACATCTGATGCCATTGTTTTATTTAATGAAAATTGGCATTTAGGAATAATAGGCATAGTCGCTTCAAGGCTTGTAGAAAAATTTCATGTACCTGTTTTTCTGATTACTAAAGATGATAAAGAAATCTTACGCTGTTCAATCAGGGGTACATCAGGATACGATATATCAAAGATTTTAAAATCTATTGAAGATTGTTTTACAGGCTTTGGCGGACATGCTTTTGCAGGGGGATTTTCTGCGGATTTAAAAATGATTGATATTGAAACTCTAAAAATGCGCATAGTTGAAGCTGTTAGAAACATGAAGGATGATACAAAAATTATAAATGTAATTGATGTTGACATGGAATTGAATTCTTCTGATATAACTTTCAAATTAATCAATGAAATAGAGCAAATGGAGCCTTTCGGCGCTCAAAATAAATATCCCGTATTTCTTTTTAAAGGAGCAAAACTTATTTCGCAAAAACAAATAGGCAAAGATTACAATCATTTATCATTTACTGTTTTGAAAGATAAAAAAGAATTTAACTGTGTTTTTTGGAAGAAAAAAATAATTGCAATTCCTGAAGGCGGCGATATTGATTTCATTTTCAGACCTGAATTGAACAAATACAATGATGAAGTTTCAATTAAACTTGTTGCTGAGCGCATTTTGAATGAAAAAGCAAATGAAGCCGATTCTTCCGGTGTCAAAATATTTGACCACAGACAAAAAACAGGCATTTTACCAAAAATTAACGAGTACCTTGCACAAAAAAAGGGCGGCGTTAAGGTATGGGCAGCAACTGCGCGCACTAAGGAATTAATTAATGATTATCCGGATATTAAAAACAATGCAGTAAATTCTTTTTTGAGCGAGCAAAAAATAATTATGCTGTTTGATTTTCCTCCATGTATTGACAGATTAAGGGAAATAATTGAAAATGCAAGACCAAAAATTGTTCATATTATGAATGCACCGTTTTCTAAAAATCCTGACGATTATATTACAACAATATGCGGAATGCTGAAATTTGCATCAAACAAAAAAAACGGCGTTATTGATTTTGAACAGCTTGCAGAAAATGCGGGGCTTGATGAGCAGTGTACAAATATTCTGCTTGAATTGTTGGAAAAAACGGGCTATATAAAAATTACCGATGAAAACAGAATTATTTTTGTTTCTCCGCCAAAACTTGAGCTTATACATTCAAATTCACTATATAACATCTATAAAGAAGAATTCAAAAAAGTAAGCGATTTTAAGGAATATCTGCAAACCGCAGATGTAAATTCCATCCGCGAATTATGCTCCAATTAAGGCTTAGTTTTGGCTGTTTTGCACGTAAATATTATTTTGAATTAATTTTTTAGATTTTTCAACGTTTCTCATTTTTCTTTTAAGGGCATTGTATTGTTTTTTATACGTTCTGTATTCGCCCCTTTTAGATTCATAATTTGTTTTTGACTGCGCCATTAGCGCGCTGTAATTTGCAAGCTGCTCGCGTATTTCAACTTCGGCAGTGTCTAAATTGTTTATAGCGTTTTTAAAATTTTTATCAGAAAGAGTATTTGATGTAGATTTTAATGCAGATGATGACGATGATGATGTAATTGTTTTTGTCGAATAATTTAACGGCTGCAAATTAAATTGTTCGCTGTCGCTGTTTGAAAATACCGTATCCTGCGCAATTGAAGGCATCGCAATAAAAGATGACAAAATTAATGCGGCAAAATATTTTTTTAGCATAATAAAGCTCCAAGTGTATCCGTTTGGTTTTATCATACAGTTTTATTTCGGCTATTGTCAATTAAAATCAAAAATATCATCTATCCATATTGCATTTGCGGGGCAAACAAGCGCTGCATCTATGCAATCTTGTTTATTTATATCAATTGTTTTTTGATTTACCTTTGCTTTTTTATCCACCGTAAAAATATCAGGATTTATTGTTTCGCAAGCGCCGCAGCACACACAATCATCTTTTATAATTATCTGCATAATCAATTTTTTCCTCCCTTTTTTTAATTTAATTGAAAAATATTTTTTTAAATCAACCGCTTCGGGAGTATTATTTGTGCTGTTATTTAGCCTTTTATTTTCGGAATAAAATACGCATTCCGCTTTTAAAATAATTCCAAAATTCTCTAAACGAGTGGATTTTAAATAACATCATAAAAATATACGAAAACCTTGCGTAATATTGTTTGAGTGCGTTTTTATGAAGTTCAAAAATTCTTTCTTTTGAAAGATAGTGAGTATTTACCGAAGGGAAATAATACGGCTTTGAATAATCAATTTCGCCTAAATTATTTTCTTTAACGTAATCATAAAATTTTGTGCCGGCAAGTGCCGTTGCGGTGTAAAAGCTGACATATTCCGTATTCAGCGACTTTGCAAACGACATTGTTTCCTTAAAGCTTTCTTCAGATTCCCAGGGAAGCCCTATAACATAATATCCGTAAATTTTAATTCCGGCTTTTTTGAATATTTTAACCGCGGATTTAATTTGTTCTTTTGTGATATTTTTACCCATTTTATTTAAAAGTTCCTGGCAGCCGCTTTCTATTCCCATAGAAACAAGTGTGCAGCCGGCTTTTTTCATTAAAAGCGCCGTATCATAATCTGCGCTGTCGGCGCGCGTATTTGTGGAAAAAGTTATTTTTAAACCCGAATTAATTATTTCCGTGCATAAATTTTTTACCCACTCATGGTCTAAGTTAAACAGGTCTGACCAAAAAATAAAGTTTTTAATTCCGTATTTTTCATAGCATTCTTGAATTTCGCCTATAATATTTTTCGGGCTTCGCATGCGAACTTTTGCCCCGGATACCGGTGTTGCAAGGCAAAAAAAGCAATGATAAGGGCATCCTCTTGAAACTTTAATGACCGCTTGAACCTCATTTGTATCGGGGCGTATATATTTGGAATTGTCGATTAAATCGCGCGCAGGATACGGAATTTCATCCAAATTATCAAGAAAGGGTCTTTTCGGGTTTTTGAAAATTTTTTCATTTTTTCTATAAATTATTCCTTTAATTTCAGCTAACGGCGCTCCCTTTAAAATGTCAAGAAGGGTAAATTCCGCTTCATTTTGAATTGCTATATCAAGTTTTGGATAATCTTCAAGTACTTTTTCGCCGAATATTGCAAAATAAGCTCCTTTTGCAATTATTTTAATTTCAGGGAACATTTCTTTTGCAGGTTCAATAACGGCTAAATCGGCTGCCAGAGTTGTTGATGCAGCATTTAAAACCAGATATTCGGGTGAAATTTCTTTTAAATCTTTGCAAAAATCTTCAATGGTTTGATTATTTTCAGAGTAATCTTTGACAATGGGTTCAAACCCTGCCGTTCTTGAAATTGAAGCCATATATAATAAATCCGACGGCGGCAGCGGAGGAATTACAATTAAATCATCGGTAGGCTGCTGGCATCTGTCCTCACGGTTCATAATCGGCGAGGGCGGGTATATAAGAAATATTTTACTCATTTTGAAACCTTTTTATTCTCATTTTTGCAATTTTTCTGATTAAATTATACAATGTCCGCCCCTTAAATTTTGATATTAATGCTGCGGCTTTTGAATCAAGCCCTATATTATAAGATGCTTTTGGATTTTTTGAATAAATTATTTTTTCGATTAATTTTGCAATATCGTTCGGGCTTAAACCTTTCTTTGAATTTTTTAATGCGTTTGTTTTTAAAAATTTGGCTGCACTTTCGTATTCGTAAGGGAAATTTGAAAAATCGTTTTCATTTACTGAATACTGCCAGAATTTTGTTCCGGCAACACCTGCTTTAATTGAAACTGTTTTTACCCCCGTTTCAATTTCATATACAGAAAGTAAAATATCTGCCGCAGCTTTTGCCGTTGAATAAGGGGCAAGAAAAGGAAAAAGCCCGTATGAAGCCATGGAAGAAATGTTTATTACCTGACCTTTCGGGTTGATTTTTCCTCTTAGGGCGCGCAGTATGTAAATAAGCGAAAAAACAGAAACATCAAGCTGCTTTTGAAAATCTTCCGTTTTTAAAAATTCAACGGGTGATGAAATTGCAACTCCCTGAAAATTTATAACAGCATCAAATTTTATTCCTTCAAATTGACCGAAAAAATCGTTAACCCCTTTTTCATCTGTCAATTCAAGCTTGAATTTTTTTAAATTTTCGTGTTCTTTTAAAAGGGGCGATCTATATGTGCAATAAACGTTTTCTCCCCTTAAAAGAAGTAAATCCGTCAAGCTTTTTGCCATATCGGAGGTAGCTGCAAATATCAGAATATTTTTTGTCATAATTCAAGATTAAGCCAATATTTTTATTTATGCACACATTTTACAATTTGACACAAAATCTGCATTCATTATAAAATTCCAACTATGTATGACAATCTGGATATAATTACAATAGGTGAAAGCCTGATAGAGCTTTCCTCGGACAAACCGCTTGCTTTTGCCGATACATTCACTAAATATTACGGGGGCGATACCCTTGCCGTTGCTGTTTCCGCATTAAGAAGCGGAGCAAAAACGGGATATATAACGAAAGTCAAAAATGACGGATTTGGCGAGTATCTTTTAGACTGCTGGCAATCCGAAGGGCTTGATTCCGGACAGGTTAAATTTGCGGATTTACAAAACGGAATTTATTTTGCGGGGCAAAAAAATAACATGGTTGAAATGCAGTTTTACAGGCAAAAAACTGCTGCTTCCGAGCTTAGAATTTCAGATATTGATTTTGAGTATATAAAATCGGCGAAAATGATTTTTGCAACGGCGTTTGTACAGTCGCTTTCTTTAAGCTGCCGTGAAGTTGTCCGCGAAGTGTTTAAATTTGCGAAAGAAAACGGTATTTTAACCGGATATTATCCCAATTTTGCACATACTGGGCTTTCTTTTGCGGAAGCAAAGGAAATGTTTGAAGAAATTCAAGGGTATATAGATACAATTTTTATTAATACAAAAGATAATCTTCTTTTTGAAACGGAAAGTCCTGATTTATTGATAAAAAAGCTTGCGGATATGCAGCTTGAAAATTCACTGATAATAAAAAATGACGAAGGAATCTGGTCATCCGACAGAACGGAAGTTTCCTTTATAAAGAGTCTCGAGTTCAGCCCCGTTGATTTAACAGGCTATACTTCTGCGGTAATAGGCGCGTATATTGCCTTGCGCATAAAAGGCGAAACCAGACTCAATGCACTCAGATATGCAAATATCCTTGGTATGATGCAGGCAATGAAAGTGGGTGCAATTCGTTCAATTCCTTATGAAAAAGATGTCAAAGAGATGATTAAGAGGTATTATGAGTGTTAATGTTTTAATATCCGGATATATAGGATTTTCCAATTTTGGCGATGATGCCATGCTTTCTATACTGGTTGAACACTTGAAGGAAAAAAAGTGCAATATAACAGCACTTTCTTCAAATATTGAACAAACCAAAAAAAAATACGGCGTTAACGCTTTTTATTATAAAAATTTTAAGGAAATACTTTCCGCAATTAAAAATACGGATATTTTAATTCAAGGCGGCGGCACCCTTTTGCAAAATGAAACAAGCAATGCAAATTTATTTTATTACCTGTCTTTGATTTTTCTGGCAAAGATTTTTTCAAAGAAAGTCATTATTTTTTCACAGGGAATAGGGCCTATAAATGGCGCATTTTCTAACTTTTTGACAAAAATTGCATTAAAACTGGCAGATGTAATCACGGTTCGGGATAGTGCTTCTATAAAAATTCTTTCAAGATGGCATATGAGTTCACATCTGGTTAATGACATTGTATGGGATGCAAAAATTCTTCCTTATGCTCCCGAAAATGCTATTGGCGTGCAGATAAGAGCATGTAAAAACATGGACAAAAATTTTCTTACCTTGCTTGCAAAATACGTTGATATGCATTTTTCTGAATTTGAAATAAGAATTTTTTCATTTCAAAATGCGCAGGATACTGCCGCCTGTTATAATTTTGAAAGAGCGCTAAAAGCGCGCAATCACCTTGTAAAAACTAAAGTTTTTCTGTATGAAGACACAAAGAAAATGATAGAAGAATTTTCCAAACTAAAATATTTGATTGCCATGCGTTTACATGCTAATATTTTAGGGCTAAAATACGGAGTAAAGGTGCTGCCTGTTGCATACAGCGATAAGGTCAGAAATTTTGCAAGAGAGTTTGGTCTTGAATATATGGAACTTGCGCTGGATGCTCCGGTAAGTCTGCTTTTTAATACGCTTACGGTAAGCGAGCAAAAAAACGGTCAAATTTTAAATGCAAGAAAAAGCAAATTTGAGTGGAACTATATTGATTCTGTGATAGCAAAACAAAGGGAAAAGAAATGATAATTCCAAGCATAGATTTAATGGATGGCAAAGCGGTACAATTAAAACAGGGCAGGGAAAAAGTTCTTGAAAGAGAAGATGTTTTAGCCCTTGCCGAGTATTATTCAAGGTTTGGTGAACTTGCCGTTGTTGATTTAGATGCGGCAATGAATAACGGAAAAGATAATGAAAAACTGATTGCAAAAATATGTAAAATTGCAAAATGCCGTGTAGGCGGCGGTATTCGTACGGTTGAAAAAGCAAAAAGAATGATTGCGCATGGCGCGCAAAAAATAATAATAGGCACCGCTGCGGATGAAAACTTTCTTTCAAAATTACCCAAAGACAGGGTAATGGTTGCAATTGACTCAAGAAACGGCAAAATAACGATAGACGGCTGGAAAACAGATACCGATGTTTCAACAAAAGCTCATGTGCAGAGGTTTGGCGATTTTTGTTCGGGGTTCCTTTATACGATTGTAGAAAAAGAAGGAATGCTTCAAGGTACAAATTTAAAAGCTTATAAAGAAATAAGAGAAGTAACCAATAAGCCTATTGTTGCAGCAGGCGGAATAAGCTCGCTTGAAGAAATTAAGGCGCTTGAAAGCTTGAACATATCATCCCAGTTGGGCATGTCTATTTATACGGGTAAAATTAATCTGGAGGATGCTTTTATCACCTGTTTGGATTTTACAAAATCAAAAACAGGGCTTATTCCAACCGTTGTTCAAGACGTTTATACAAAGCAGGTACTAATGCTTGCTTATTCCAATATTGATTCTGTAAGAAAATCGCTTTCAACAGGCAATGCTACCTATTACAGCCGTTCACGCAAAGAATTATGGACAAAAGGTTTGACATCGGGCAATACTCAAAAATTGAAAAGCGCAAAATTTGACTGCGACGGCGACAGTTTACTGTATTACGTGGAACAAAAAGGTTCTGCCTGCCATTTGAACAGATACAGCTGTTTTGAGGATAAAGAGTTTGCTCTTTATGATTTATTTAAAGTTATTAAAGAAAGAAAAGAAAAAATGCCTGAAGGCTCATACACAACAAAACTTTTTAAGGATGAATTTTATTTAAAACGCAAAATTATGGAAGAAGCCTTTGAAACGGTTAATTTTGAAAAAGGCGACGGTTTGGGCTGGGAAGCGGCAGACCTTATGTATCATC
>JAJQDG010000207.1:9460-9695 GCA_021202305.1 Candidatus Gastranaerophilales bacterium | reverse complement strand
TAAAGCGATTATAAGGCTCTGAATTTAAAATATTAACATTTAATAAAAAACAAGGGAAATTACCAAATTTTTTAAGCAAATTGCCGATAAAGCTTTTAAGGAAGGAAGAATTGGTTATTTACTAATGGGCGAATTCGGAATTGATTCAAGTATAATGGCTAAAATCGCCGCCTTTGGCAGATATGTCGGGGGGGGGGGGAACAAACCGGGTTTGAAAACCCAAATCATTTGTTTT
>JAJQDG010000207.1:0-9450 GCA_021202305.1 Candidatus Gastranaerophilales bacterium | reverse complement strand
CCCCCCCCCCCCCCCCCCCCCCCCCCCCCCCCCCCCCCCCCCCCCCCCCCCCACAAAACCGGTTTCTCAAACCCAATCATTTGATGTAACCGATGAAAATGAACTTGTTGAATTTGAAGATGAAGAAATTACGGAAAATGATATTAATGAAGCAGTTTCAGTAATTTATGCAACGATAGATACAAATTCCGATGGAATTATTACAGGTTCTGAATTAGAAGGATATAAAAGCGCATTTGAAAGTGCCGGTTTAACACAAGATGAACTCCTGTCATTTTTAAGCGCAATGGGTTTTCAGGAAACATCTGAAACTCAAACGGATGAAATGACGGATGAAGAAATAACGGAAGAAGCGGCAGAAACAGATGAAACCGCTGAAACCGGCGAAGCCGATGAAACAGAAGAAGCCATAGCAGATGACAACTCCGAAGAAACAGATGAAACCGATGCGGCGGGCGATGAAGAAAATTCCCTGTCAAATTCGGAAGAAATTGAAGAATTTTTAAATTCATTAAGCATTTCAACAAAATACAGCCTGCTTGAACAGCTCGGCGGCGAAGATGAAATATTGTCCGTTATTGAAAATGAGGATGGCACACATTCAATAATAACAAAAGCAGCAACTGCAACGTACTATCCCCTTGGCAATTTTACGCTTGATATTGATAACGAAGAAAAAACCGGCGAAGAAATTTATGATAGTGAAGGCAGGCTGACATACACAAAATACATAGATCATACTCAGGAAGACGTTGTCATAGAGCAAACAATAGAATACAACGAAGATAACAGCGCAAAAGCAACAGTAACCAATTCAAACGAACCGGATATTCAAAAAATCGTTGAAATTTCAAGCGAAGGCGAAATAACAAAAATAAGCTCCGTTGATACAATAACAGGCGAAACGAACGTTGAATTTGATGTAAACGCAGTATCGGATGAAAGTTCTCAAAGTTCAACCGTAACAGAAAATGAAGAACTTGCCTATCTTTATGAAGAACAAGAGGCGGTTGAAGATGATTTAACCGCTCAGGAAGAAACCTACGATGAAACTTCAAGCGAAATGGATACCGAATTAAGCAGTATTGACAGCGAAGTTGAAACAACAGAAACAGAACTTGAAAGCGCAGATGAAGATTTAGATGAAGCCGTTGAAAACGAAGAAGATGCCCAAAGTGAAGCAACAAGCGCCGAAGAAGAATTAAGTTCCGCCGAAACCGATGTAGATGATGCTGAAACTGAAGTGGAAGATACAACACAGGCAGCTGAAACTGCGCAAGAAACCGAAGAAGAAGCTGCAAGCGACAATCAAGATGCCATTGCTGCTGAAAATGATGCTGCAAGTGATGCCGATGAAGCGTCCTCAGATTTAAATGACGCTGCTGAAGATACGGCAGATGCGGCTGATGAAGCTGGTGATGCGCAGAGCGATTATAACAGTGAAGTAACCGAAACGGGCGAAGCATTCAGCGCCCTAAATCAGGCGCAGGAAGAAGTAGATAGCGCGCAGGATGAATATGACAATGCAAAAGCTGCTCAAGCCGAATCACAGGGCGGTTTTTGGAACTCTGTTAAAAGCTTTTTCAGTTCGATAGTATCGGCACTTGATAATGCAATACATAAACGCGATGAAGCTCAGGTTGAACTTGAAAAACAACAAGAAGAGGAAGAAGAAGCAAGGGTAATCAGCGAAGAAGCGGAAGCCGCTCTTGAAGAAAAAGAAGAAGAACAAGCCCGCGCACAGGAAGTATCCGACAATGCGCAAATTATTCTGGAAAGAAAAACAGGTGAAAGAGAAGTAACCGATCAGGAATATGCAGATGCGCTTTTAGATTTGGCGGATGCCATGCTGGAACAGGAAAATGCTCAAGGCGAATACGACAGCGCAATGGAACAGTATATGGCAGCTTATGATTACAGTGTTGACGCCGAGGGTAATTTGATTAATGCGCAGGGGGAAAAAGTTTCCGCTGAACAGGTTGTAGAAGAACTTGAAACTTTTGTTCAAGAGCTTTCAAGCCAGAGAACAGATACCGAAAGTTCCTATACAGCTGCGCTTGATACCACTTTGGCAGCTATAAGCGGGGATGAAACCGAACTTGAAAATTTAAGCTCCGAAATTTCCGCCCTTGAAGAAGAAATTGCTCAAGAACAGGCAAATATTGCAATGTATGAGCAAATGTTAACCGAACTTTCAACCGAGCAGGGCGAAATAAATGCGGCAAAAGCAAGCGGAGGAATTTGGGATGACATTGTGGGCTTATTTCGTCAAGGGAATACAAAAACTCAAAAAAATCTTGACGCCAATTCCGAATTACTCGAAAAAGCACTATTATCAGGAAATACCGAAGATATTCAAGCTGCATATCAGGCAATATACGGGGATGTTGAATATACGGATGAAGACGGCAATACAATAAAAGTTTCTGCAATGTCTGATGCTGAACTTGAAGCTTATCTGGAAAGTGAAGGACAATCTGCCATAGAAGCGCAAAGCACGGTTGAAGCCATTCAAAACGGCGAATATACATATAACGGGCAAACCCTTACACTTGATGATATCACAGCTTCCGTTATTGCTCAGGCGCAGGAATATCAACAAGCTTATGATGATGCCGTAAACCAACAGGGTGTAATAAGCAAAGCTACAGGGTTTGTTAACAATACGCTCGGTATAGGTACATCTTCTAACGAAGCCGAAGCGCAGGTGGAACAATATCTTGCGCTTGTTGAAGAATTGCAAAACTGTACAGACCCTGTGCAGTATGCGGCGCTTTATAAAAGTATAACAGGCGATGATTTAGACGTTGACAAGGTTGTAAGTTCCCTTGCATACACTCAGACCGTTAATGGTACAACCGCCGAAACAAGCGATGAAGCCAACGATTTATCTTCTTATGTAAATGCATATACGGAAGCTGCAAACGGCGAAAGCGATGCATTAAAAGTAATAGGCGACACAACGGTAAGCGAAAAAATTCTTGATTATCAAGAAACGCAGGAAACCTTGACTGATTCTGTTAAAGGTATTATTGTTGCGGCTGCATGTGCTGCTGTTCCTTTCACGGGCGGTTCCTCGCTTCTTATTGTGGCAGGATTGGGCGCAGGATTAAGTGTAGGCTTAAATGCGATAGACAGTGTTTATGACGGCGATAATGACGGCAGTATAGATATAAATTACAGTGCAAAAGAACTTGCAAAAGACGCTCTGAATGGTGCCATAACCGGCGTTTCGAGCGTCGGAAGCAATGCATTGGGGCAAAGTTTGGCTAAAAGCCTGGGCAAAAAAGTTGTAACCGAGGCAGGTGAAAAACTAATTGTAAATTACGGCGCTAAAACTTTAGGCAACCTTGTTGAAGGCGCCTTAGACGGTGCGGTTTCATCAAGCGGTGCTTATCTTATTGATGTTGCCGCGGGCGATAATGAATTTTCATTAGGGCAGCTTTTAGAAACAACGGGGCAAGGCGCCCTTATGGGCGGAATAATGAATGTCGGCATGGGCTTAGTTGGCGATGCCGTTACCGGCAAACTTGGAAAATCGACAGATTATTTTACGCCTAATACATCAACCGGCGGCGGAGTCGATGGGGATGATTTTGTTGACGGCAGTGCAAAGGTTGACGGTGGTGATGTTGTAGACGCAGGAGATGATGTCAAGCTGATTAGTGATGGTTCAGCCGATGGAGGCAGCGCAAAGGTTGACGGTGGTGATGTTGATGGCAGCAATGCAAAGACCAATGGCAATGGTTCAACCGATGCAAATAATACTAAAACCAATGCTAATGACGCGGCTGATGGCGGCAATACAAAAGCTGACAGTAACAATGCCTCGGATGAATCTTCTTCAAAAACATCATCCAAAGATTCAAGTGACGGCGGAAACAACAGTACGCAAAAAACAGACGGAGCGGCAACTACAAACGCGAGCGGTTTAGATGAAGCTGCCTATGATCAAATTTATAAGGAGATGAAAACAAACGGCCGCGGTCATTATTCTAAAAGCGAAATCCAAAATGATGTAATGGAAGCCCTGGAAAAAGCAGTTAATAAGGAAAATAATCCGGCGCTTACAGAAGCGTTTCAAAATCTGTCATCAGATATTAATGAAACAACCCTGAAAAAGTTTAAAAGGTTGGTAGCAAGAACCTATCATACCGACAATCCGGCAACCGGAAATTCTGATGCATTCAAATTTTATAATGAATTGATATCCAAAATGGAAAAAACATTTTAAAATGCAGATTAAAAGAAGGGCTTGCGGATACTATTAAATTTGAAGCAAAAAATATCTTAACTTGTTCGCAGGACAATTTGAAGCGTTTCAATACATACTTGAAATATTAAGGAATAACTGATTTTATATCTGTGTAACGGAAATTGCTGTTACGCCTGCGTTTCTTGCAGCGTCCATTAATTTTACAACGCTATCGTGTTCGGAATTTCCGTCAACTTCAATCATTAGCCCGTCGGTTAGGGTTTTTGAGCGTTCTTTTATTTCGCCTGCTAAATTTTTGGCGGAAATCTGCATGCCGTCTATTAAATAATTATTATTTTCATCAACAACAACAGTTAAAATTTTACTTTCTTCTGTTTGCTCCTGTTTTTGTTCAACGTATTCCGGGATAGAAAGCTTTAACCCCTGCTGGTCAAGCATGGGCGCAATTACCATCATAATAATCAAAAGCACCAGAAAAATATCCGTCAGAGGTGTTATATTTATTTCATTGAAGGTTTGCCTTTTCATTTAATTCATCCTGTTCTTTTTTGTTTAAGGGTTCGCCTGCCACAATCAATTTTTTATATCCGGCATTTTGCGCAGCGTGCATAATATCTATAATAGTAGAGCTTTTTGTTTTTTTGTCTGCTTTTACGATAACTTCTTTTGCTTCATTATCATTTGATAGTGCTGTTAATTTTTCTTCAATATTATCAAGTGAAATTTTTTCGCCGTTTAAAAAAAGTTCATTGTTTTTTGTAACGGAAACAGTGGCATTTAAATCCTCAATTCCTTTTCCTTGCGTTATTTCAGGAATTTTAATGTCGTTATCAACAGATTGAAAACTCGGCGCAATTACCATCATAATAATCAAAAGCACCAGAAAAATATCCGTCAGAGGTGTTATATTTATTTCATTGAAGGTTTGTTTTTTGCCGCCTTCATCTTTTGTCAGTTTAATTGCCATATTTTTTAAACCTAAATTGTGATTGTACCTGTTTCATCAACATGAACTTCTTCATCCGAATCAATAAAACTTAAAAACACAAGTTTAATAAGTTTAAAATCGCTCTCAAAACGGGTAACAACGCTTTGAAACCAGTTATATAAAATTACCGCTATAATAGCAACGCCAAGCCCGAATGCAGTTGCAATAAGAGCAGAAGCGATACCCGTTGCAACTTCTGCGGATTGATTTCCTTTTGTGGCTAAATCCTGAAAAGTATAAAGAATTCTCACAACTGTGCCGAATAAGCCCAAAAACGGGGCAACACCGCCTATAGTACCTAAAATATTAAGGTGGCGTTCAAGTTTCCTTGTTGCAAGCGAGCTTGAAATATCATACGCTCTTGAAAAACCGGCACGCTGTTCCGTGTAAATTCTCAAACCTTCATCCGTCATTTCGGAAATTATGCCGCCAAGTTCTGCCGACACCCTTTTTGCAGCGCCCATATTATTTTTTGCAAGCGCAATTTGAAGATTTTGAATAAAAGAGCCTATGTCCCTTTTATTTTTTGTGTAATAGATGATTTTCTCAATTGCAACAGCAATTACAAGAAAAGAACAGATTAAAATCGGTGTCAGTACCGGCCAATCCATTTTGAATGATTCAATTAAAAGTTCCATTTTTTATCCCCTGTTTAATTATCTGTAACTTGCGCCCAAAACGTTGTAATCGAAAGTAAATTCAATTTCTACGCTGGAACCTGTATATTCTGCCGGAAGCGCTCTGAAAGGCGCCGACATCTGCACGGCTGATATTGCCGCATTATCGTTATCCTGCGCTCCTGAAGATTTTGAAACTCTTACAGAAAGCAGTTCTCCCCTTTTTCCGATTTTAAAAATAAGCACTACGCGCTTAGACTCATTTCCTTTTGGCGGGTGCCAGTTGCGCTTGATTTTTGATTCCAGTTCACGCATGTAAGGCCCCCATTGAGGCGACTTAATTGCATCTATCCCGGGCGCCCCCGAGGGATTCCCCGGCCCCGGGTTTCCCATATTGCCTGTTCCATATCCGCCGCGCCCTGTTGTTCCGCTTGAAGATGAACTTCCATAGCCTGAACTTGCCGTTCTTGCAGTTGAAAATTGAGGTGCGGGCATTCCGCTTGAAGCCAGTGTGCCGTTTGCACTGCCGCCTGTTGAAGATGTTCCGCCTGCAGCCGAAAACCCTTTACCGACGGGTGCGCTTGTTTTTGGAACTTCAACCTTAAACGGACTTGAAGGTGCAGCTGCTAATTTTGGCATTTGCGGTTTAGGCGTTGATGTTGAAGGCTTTAAAACGGGCTTTTGAGAAGGTGCCAAAGGCTTAGAAGGTTTTACGGGAGCTTTTTGCACTTCAGCCTGTTTAACAGGTTTTTGTACCTGATTTTGAACGGGTTTTTGAACGGATTTTTGAACCGGTTTCGAAGGCTTAGAAGCCGCAGGCGCACTTTTTGGAACCGGTGCGGGCGAAGGTGAAGGCGTCGGCATTGAAACGGGTCTGTTAGGGTCATGTATTCCGCCCGCTCTTGAATTTTTATCCGAACGGTACTTTGTATTTTTATTTATGGGTTCGGCTTCATTTTGAGTTAAAACAAATTCTATATCCTTTGTTTTTAATTCAGGCTTATTTGCAAGCGGAAAATGCACCCCTAAAAGCGTTAAAATGAAAAATATAAGCCATAGGGCAAAAAGCGCCGCAGGGTGCAAAATAACAGAGGCAACAAAATATTTCCAAAAACCGCTCTCATAATCTGAAAACGCATTTGGCAAAGTTTTGCCGGTCAGTGTGGTGTTTTCCTCCCGGAATGTATTGTACCCGCTTATTTTGATACTCATTTCATCTCTTTTTGTGCTGCTTTTTCATTTTTAAATAATGTTTAATTATTTAAAATAGCCTACTTGATTAAACTAATAACTGTATTCATATTCTTTCGGCGCAGAAAGCGTTATAGGCTGAGTGAAATAAATATCAAGATATGAGCTTGCAGGAATTGTAATATTATCTCCCTTTGTTATAACACCTTTTGCAAGACCGAGTCCGCCGCCCAGAGCTGTTCCGTATATTGCACCTTTGCCGACAGAACCGCTTGAAAGCGCGCCCATTGCAGTACCCAGCACTGCACCTGCACCTGCACCTACCACTGCATCTTTAGCGTAATCTTTTGCACTGTCTGCTGTAGTTCCGCCTTTTAAAATGCCCGTATTGTCATCTGTTTTAAATACGGCATTAACGGGAATATTGTATCCTTGAGGGGTTGTTATATTGTTAAATACGACTTGAAGCTGACCGTTTTTGTTGCCGTATCCGCCTTTTTTCGCTTTTATGATTGTACCTGTTATTACGCTTCCTTTGGTTGCAATTGTATTATTGTTGTAAACAAAATCTTCAACTAAAGTAGCCGAAACGGTTGAACCTGCGGTTGCAGTTTCCGTACTTAATTCGCTTGACATCATAACCGTTGTTGTAGCGCCCGCAGGAACGTAAGTTACGCTGCCTTGCAGCGAATCAGCCGTTTGTGCGGTTGCAGCCGGTGTTTTATAGGAATAATTCGCAGCGCTGTAGGATGCACCTGTTGTAAACAAAAATACGGAACCAAATAATACTAAAGATAATTTATTCATAAACTAAACCTCCATTTTTTAATCAATTATACATTAAAATTAATACGGTGTAAAATCTTCTTCTAAAACAACCTGTAACAATTCGCCTGTCAGAATTGTAATGTGCTGCCCGAATTCATATTCTCCGCTTGGAACGTATTGCGCAAGTACTCCGTTAAAATATTCGCCTTTCATCGGATGAAGTGATTTGTTATACGAAGCGGGCGGGGTTAAATCACCGCCTATGCGGGTTTCGCCCTTGTAAGCTATTTTCCCTTTAACACTGTAGCGGTTTCCGTCCGGAAAAGCAATTTCAACCGCGTCAATTTCCATTGCGGCATTAATGCCCGTAACAGGCATTTTGTGCAGGGTTACTATTCCTTTTACAATACTGTTTTTAGGAATAATTTTATATTCTTCAATCCATAAATCCGAAGGCACTATAAAATAAAATGTATCACCTTCTTCAAGCACGGAGCTTGAAAGAGATTTAGATGGATACACAGGTATAAAGGTATCTTTTGCAAGATACATGACCTGTGCAAAACATGAAGCCTGTAAAATTAAAATTAAAAACAACAGTATTTTTTTCATAATTTGATTTTAAAATAATTTTTATTTTTTTGCAAAAGAAGCTTTCTTTTTTGTATAATTTGTCTATGCAGAAATTAATGAAGGTATTAACAGGATTTTTTTTAATAGCGGTGATTTTTACATGCGTATCGATAAGCGCCTTGTTTTATGCTTGTTCAAAGCTTTCTGATACGGTTTTTATAAAAGATTTTTTTTACAAAAAATATAGCCTTATATTTGACTCTAACGAGGTTAAAACCGAATATTCAGGATTATCCGTTTTTGTAAAATCTCCCTACATATCAATAGGGGACGGAAATTCAGCCACACCTTTTCTTGATGTTAAAGATTTTTCTATAAGGGTAAAAATTTTGCCTTTGCTTTTTAGAAAAATTTCTGTCAGTGAATTTTGTGCAAAGGAAATTTCCATAAATCTGAAAAGGCTTAATGACGGCAGTGTAGATTTTTTGAAATACATAAATTTTAACAACAGCTCCTTTTTTTCACTTGATTTAACGGGTGCAAATATATCCGTTCCTAAGTACGATTTAAATTTTAATGATGATTTTGTAAAAAACAACTTTTCAATTAACGGATATTCACTTGTGGCAAACGGGGCAAATATTAATTCCGGTCATACACTTGCAGCAAACGGGTGTTTTACGGTTAACGGCGAGCCTTCATATTATCTGGTTGATGTAGAATATATAAAACAAAAAGGCGGATTAAAATTAAAGAAGCATGAAATTCTTTTATATTCTTTAAACCTTGCCTTTTTAGAAAAATATTTCACGGAGCTTGGCTTTTCAAATTTTGATACTAAATTAGATATTTATTCAACCGCTCAGGGGGATTTTTTCAAAACTCTTTTTTATTTTGATAATGTGAATATCGCTTTTGATTATAAGGGCGAAAAAAACACAATAATATCAAAAACTCCGCTTATAAATTAGATTGTATTTAATATGTAAAACAAAGACATTGTTGTATAAGAAGGACACTTAGCAGGAAATAAGATAAACGTAGAATATTCGGGCAAAATAAAAAATGCATTTAATCCAAAGGAAATTGAACCCGAA
>JAJQDG010000108.1 GCA_021202305.1 Candidatus Gastranaerophilales bacterium | reverse complement strand
TAATAAGTGTGTGCAAGGACAAGATAAAAATACTTTATTTAAAAAGTTTTATTAATAGCAGTAATTATACACAGCTAAAATAAAAAAGCTATTTTTATAAATCAAAATTATTTGTACGGTATCAAGCCTGCGCGCAAAATCGGCCAAAATTTAAAAACGGCATGACCTATTATATTTTTTTCGGGTAAAAATCCCCAAAAACGGCTGTCCTGACTGTTTCCGCGATTATCTCCCATCATAAAATAATGATTATCCGGAATTGTAAACGGCCCGCAATACATATCATCACGGCAATCTATCCAGTCTTTAGTGTCTAAAATGTACGGTTCATCTAACTTTTCATCATTTATATAAACAAAAAATTCATTTTCCTCTTTTTTTATTTCAAATTTGTCATCGGGCAGCCCTATAATTCTTTTAATATAGGCTATATCTTTGCAAAAAATACCGGTAAGACGCGATGTTACGGATAAAAAATCCGTTTTTAAAATTTCATCAGGAGGATAAAAAACAACAACATCACCCCTTTTAGGTTTAGAAAAAGGTTTTGTTATTTTTTCAACGAAAATCCTATCTCCTTCAATTAAAGTAGGATACATTGAAGATGAAGGTATCCAGCGCAATTCGCCGATAAAAAAGCGGATTAAAATAACGGCAGCTAAAACAAAAATAATCGTTTCAATAATTTCTGCCGTTGCACTTTTTGTTTTTTTATTTTTTAAATCATCGTCCTGCATTTTATTTTCCTTCAAATAGGTTAAACAAATCGGCAAAACCGCTTTTTTTTGAGGGCGGAAATTCCTTTAAGATATCTTTTGTTTCTTCAATTTTTCGGGTCAGGAAATTTTCGCATATATCAATTTTATCACAATTATTTTCGCCCGCCAGTATATCCGCAAGAGTATATATGCCGGATGATTTATCGGAAGAAAATTTGTTTTTTTCGTTATTGAAAAAATTGTTTAAATCATCTTTTATTTGAAAGCAAAGAGCAAAATTCTCCGTAAATTTTAAAAATTTTTCGTTTTCTTTTATTTGCGCTATTTCATATACGCCCCTTGCGCCTGCCAGAAATAACGGAGCTGTTTTTTCCTTCGAGCGTTTTAAATAAAGTTTTAAATCCGGTTTTTTAAACCTGTTTTCAAGAGCTTGAACTTCCGAAATCGTCATTGAAAGTCCCGCATTCGATAAAATTTCAGAAATTTTCGGGTTTTTTATTTCAAAAATTAATTTCATTGCCGTTCCTAAAAGATAATCGCCCACTAAAACAGCAGTTTTGCACCCTTTTGTCAAATGAATGCAGGGTGTATTCCGCCTGATTTGACCTTCATCTAAAATATCGTCATGGATAAGGCTTGCGCCGTGTATTAATTCTATCCCTGCGGCTAAATTTAAAATTTTATCATCCGGTTTATAGTCTAATAATTCAGCGGTTTTATAAACATAAAGAGCGCGCAATCTTTTTGCGCCATTAAACATAAAATTTTCAAAATAACGGTCAAATCCTTCTAAATCAAAACATTTAAGGATTTTGTCATCTACTCTTTTTTTTATTTCTTCACTGTTCAAATTACAAAATGTCCGTCTTTATATATTAATTTATCGTCAGCATAAATTGCTGAATTTTGTTTCATGTTTTTAATTATATCCCAGTGAAGTCCTGATACATTTTTTCCGCCGGTTTCAGGATACGAAGCACCCAGCGCCATGTGGATAGAACCGCCTATTTTTTCATCAAATAAAATATTTCCCGTAACGGATTTAATTCTTTCATTTGTGCCTATTGCAATTTCACCGACAAACCTAGAGCCTTCATCCATATCAAGCATTGAAAGAAGAAAATCCTCACCTGTTTCCGCGCTTGCCTTAACAACTTTACCCTTATCCAATTCAAGATGAATTTTATGGGACATATTTCCGTGATATATCGCAGGAAAATCAAAATAAATTTCGCCCTGCGCCGAATCTTCAACCGGTGATGTAAAAATTTCGCCGTCGGGAAAATTGTTTGCCCCATCGCATGAAACCCACAAACGTCCTTCCACATTGAATGTAATATCGGTTTTTTCACCCGTTATATGCAATTGTCTTGTTCCGTTCATAACGGAAACAATTCTTTTCTGTTCTTTACCTATTTCAAGCCACTTTTCGGTCGGATTATCCAAATCTAAATAACAAGACTCAATTATAAATTGCTTGTATTCATCCAAACTCATTTTTGCTTCCTGCGCAAGAGCATGAGTTGGAAAATCTGCAATAACCCAGGCTAATTCGCCGGCTTCAGAGCGCTTCAACATTGTTTGAGAAAGAATTCTTGTTGCCTTTGAACGTTTTGCCATTTTCTTAGAGTCGCATTTTGCCATTGATTTTACATTCAAAGGTGCGCCTATTGAAATATATTTATCCGCAATATTATATTCCAGCTTACTGATTTCATCTACATATTCAAGCTGCTCATCCGTTGCATTTTGAATAAAAATTTCGCTCAAACCGTCTGTTCCCGTGCGCACAAGAGGATTTGCCCCATTTTTCAAAACCGCCCTGTATATTTCTTTTACCAGAGGTTCCGCTAAATAGCTTTCCGCCTTTATAAGCACCAAATCGTTCTTTTTTACCTTTGTTGAATAATTAACAAGGACGTCCGCATATTTTTGATAAATATCGCTCATTTTTATCCTTCCGGCATTTTCACGTATTCTTTTGAAGCTTTAATATTTACTCCTCTTTTTGAAGTTTTAATAAAATCTATCATTTTATTAACATATTCATTATCTTCAATTTCGTTTTTAATAACTTCGATTGCCTGCGTAGTATTATATTTCGGGCTTTTTAAAATGCGTATTGCTTTATGAATTGCATTAATTGATTCTCTATTTACGCCCTTTCGTTTTAATCCTATTGCGTTTACGCCTATTGCAAGAGCCGGATATCCTTCTGATTTTGAATAGGGCAAAATATCGATTCTTGTGGCAGAGGCACCTGATATAATTGCCATTTCGCCAATACGAACATTTTGATGATATACGCTCATCCCGCCAAGCCAGGCTCCAAAACCCACATGGGTGTGTCCGCCTATTGTTGCATTATTTGCCATAATAACACTGCCGCCCAGAACACAATTATGTGCAACATGCGCGTATGCCATTAAAAGACAGTTGTCGCCGATTATTGTATTTGTATTTTCCCCTGACGCTCTGTTAACTGTCGCAAATTCTCTAATCCAGCAATTTTTGCCTATTATCACGCCGGTTTTTTCACCTTTATATCCTAAATCCTGCGGCTCGCCGCCTATTGAAGCAAAGGGAGAAATTTTAGTATTTTCGCCTATTTTAGCGTATTCTATGTGTGAATTTGCCCCGATTGTAACCCCGTCGGCTATTTCAACATCTTTGCCTATGACAACATAAGCCCCTATTTCGACATTCGACGCTATTTTTGCGCTTTCATCAATTATTGCGCTCTTATGAATTGCCATTTTATGCTCCTATTTTAATGCTATTGTAATTTCTGCTTCAATACACAGTTTGCCGTCAACAAAGCCTTTTCCCGAACATTTTGCAATCGGACCTTTTACTTTTGTTAAAGTAACTTCCATTTCAAATTTATCTCCGGGGCGTACAATATTTTTAAAACGCACGCTGTCAACACCCGCAAAAAGCGCAAGTTTGCCTTTATATTGTTCCATTGAAAGAATAATAGGGGCGGCAGCTTGTGCAAGTGCTTCAATTTGAAGAACCCCGGGCATTATCGGATTATTGGGAAAATGTCCGTTAAAAAACATTTCATTTGCGCTTAAATTTTTGTATCCTTTTGAATATTGCATAGGAACGCATTCCGTTATTCTGTCTACCAAAAGAAACGGATATCTGTGCGGAATCATATCCATAATTTGAATAATATCAAGTGAAATCGGTTTGGTTTGCGTTTCTGTCATTTTTATTCTCCGTTAATTAAGTGTTTTTTCTAAAATCTTTGCAGCCGCAACATGATAGCCATGTCCTGCTTCTTTAACCAAAAAATCAGCGTTCAATTCTAAGGGATTGTATCCTGTCAAATAAAAATCCCCTATAATATCAAGAATTTTATGTTTAACAGGTTCAAATTCGCTTCTTAATTCGGTTGTATAGCCATTATCCGTTAAACCTACGGTATTTTCATATGTTACGCCTTTTGAAAACCCCATTTTCTGAAAAGTTTCAAGATCTTTAAGATAGCCGAATGTCCTTGCTTCAATTATCTCATCAATATTTTCATTTAGTGTTACCCACCTGTATCTTAATTCGGGATGATTAAAATTAACAGCATAGGTAATTGTTGTTTTTTCAGACGGTATAAGAACAATTGAGCTTTTTCCTGCCTTGAAAACAACAGTTTCAGCCAAATGTTCGGTTGGTTCAACTTCACCTTCATAGCCGGTTTTATCAAATTCATTCACCCAAACTTTTGCGCTGCCGTCGAAAATAGGGGTTTCAAACCCTTCACCGTTGACATAAATATCCAGAGCATCAATCCTTGAAATTGCACATGCAGCCATAAAATGTTCCACAAGCATAATGCGCGTATCTGCTTTAGGATTTGCAAGAACTATGCAATGATCCGTCGAAACAACATTTTCTGTCTTAGCGCAGATGATTGAATTTTTTACATGAAATCTTATTCCCTTTTCTTTTGACGGGCAAATTTCAAATTCACACGGCATATTTGACATTAAACCGTTGCCGCTTAATTTTAGTTTAGATTTTAGCGTCCTCATTTAAAAATTTCTCATAATCTTCTAATAAATGCTGGTATTTTTTATATTTTTGCACCATTACTTCTGCTTCAGCAAGATATTTCATCCGCCTGATAAAATCTTTCCTTGGAACCGCAGGCGCCCCCATAATAACGCTTCTTTCGGGATATGATTTAGTAACTCCCGCTTTTGCAAGAACAATTGAATCGCTGCCTATATCGGTGTGGTCTTTTAAGCCTGCCTGACCTGCTATAACAACCCTATCGCCGATATTGCAGCTGCCTGCTATACCAACTTGAGAAACAATCATGCATGCACATCCGATTTTACAATTGTGTCCGATCATAACCAGATTATCAATTTTGGTTTGTGCGCCTATTGTGGTATTTTCAATTGTACCCCTGTCAATTGTGGTATTAGCACCTATTTCAACATCATCTTCAATTAAAACCGAACCAAGCGAGGGAATTTTGTATACTTTCTGGCTTTCTTTTCCGCCCTTTATTTCCCCTTCTTTTCTTGCTGTTTCAATATTATCGGGAGATTCCGTTACAAAGCTGAATCCATCCGCACCGATTGAAGCACCGTGGTGAATGATACATCTGTTTTTTATCTGAACAAAATCACCTATATTAACCCCGGGGTGAAAAAGGCAATTTTCCCCTATCGAAGCAAATTTTCCTATATAAACGTTTGCGAGAAGTTTCGTATTGTCGCCGATAACAGCCCCGCGCGAAACAACAACATTAGGTCCTATTGAAACATTTCTGCCGATTTTTGCTTCGGGATGAACGACTGCCGTTTTATGAACCCCTTTATGAAAATCAGGCGCTTCATAAAACAAATTTAAAAGTGTCATCATAGCAAGACGGGGGCGCTCAACTTCAATAGTTGAGATATTTTCAACATTTACGCCCAGAGGTACAAGTGCGCATTTTGCTTTTGTTGAAGATAAATCCTCTATTTCTTTTTCCCCGAGTGCAAGTGCCAAACTGTTTTCATCAGCAAGAACGGGCGGCGCAACCCTTGTAATTAAACTGTCTGCAACCTTGGTTAAAATTCCTTTGACCAAACCCGCTAATTCTTCCTGTTTATAAGCTTTTTCGCTCACTTTAATTCATCCTCCCGCAAAATAAAATCTCTTTCCTATTGTATTACATTTATTTGATTTTGTCGATTATTTTTGTTGTCGATTTTCCTTCAACAAGCTGTATAAATTTTATACTTCCTCCGTTTTTATGAACAACAGATGCCTCGGGAAGGGTTTCTACCGTGTAATCCGCGCCTTTTGTATATATATCGGGCTTAATAATGTCCAGAAGTTCAACCGGTGAAATTTCATCAAAAATGACAATATAATTTACCGCTTCAAGCGCCGAGAGAACCTCTGCTCTGTCTGTTTCGGAATTTATCGGGCGGCTTGCACCTTTCAATTTGCGGACGGAACTATCGGAATTAAGCCCCACGATAAGAACATCGCCAAACCCGGCACTTTCTTTGAGGTAACGGACATGCCCTGCGTGCAAAATATCAAAGCATCCGTTTGTCATGACAATTTTCATATTTTTGGCGCGAAGCGATTTTAAAAGATTTTCAAGTTCTTCCTTTTTTATAAGTTTATCCATATTTTGATACCAAAAGCCGCCAATTGGCGGCTTTTATTTAAAATATTATTCTTCCGCAGATACGGGTTCATCTTTCGGAGGAAGTTTTTTTGCTTCTTCATCGGGTTTTTTTGCAGGTTTATCTGCCGGTTTATCTGCTTTTGCTTCTTTTTTTGCAGCTTTCATTGCTTCTTCCTGCTCTTTTGATTTTTGTTTTATTTGTTCTTGAATTTTATTGACATCAAAGCCCGGATCAACATAATCTATTTTTGCCTGCGCCTTTAAGCCGTCTAATATATTTTTTAGGGCATCGACTTTATTTTTTTGTTCAAGGTATGCCATTATTTCTTCTTTCACTTTGTCAAAGGGCTGAATGCCGGCTTTTGCCTTATCGGTAACAATAATGATATGGTTGCCGAAATCCGTTACAACAATTTCCGATACGGTTCCGGGTTTTAATTTAAAAGCAGCATCAGCAAAAGGTTTTACCATTGCATCTTTCGGGAAAAAGCCAAGATCGCCGCCTTTATCTGCCGTGGCTTTATCGTCTGAATATTGTTTTGCAAGCTCGGCAAAAGAATCGGGATTTTTAACAGCCTGCTCGCGCACGTCTTTTGCAAATTTCATTTTTGCATCAACCGCTTCCTGCGTTTTTTTGTTTATTTCTTCAGAAGTTAATTCGCCTTTTTTATCCTGCGCAATTATTTCCTGTTTAATTTGTGCGGGGTTAACTTCAATTAATATATGCGAAGCGCGTACTCTTTCGGGATAATCAAAAGAGGGTTTGTTTTCATTATAGAATTGTTTTGCATCTTTTTCGGTAACCCTGGTGTCATTTGTTTGTTCAATGAGTTTATCCATTTTTATTTCATTTTCAACATCTTCGGTGAATTGCTTTTGCGAAACCCCGTTATTTTTGAGGAGTTCCTCAAATTTTTCTTTTGAGCCTATTTTTTCAATTATTTCAGCTTTTCTTGCTTTAATTTCATCCGCAGAAACTGTTATTTCGCGTTTTTTTATTTCTTGATTGATTAATTCTTTAAATATAAGTTCATTTACAAGCCTGTCTTTAATCATTAAACTCATAATATTTTCAGGGTCTTTCAGGGAATTTCCGAAAAGCTTATACTGCGGAGCAGCCGTTTCTTTTTTATACATGTCCTCATACTGTGCTTTTGTAATTGATACATCATTTACTTTAATTATTGCAGATTTGTCCAAATTGCAGCCGGTCAAGCCGAATGTTACAAGGGCGCTTGCAATTAAAATTTTTGAAAGTTTCATCTATTTCTCCTTTGATTTAAAATTTAATACTAACCTTGATATATGATAAAACAAATCCGCCAATATGTTAAATGTTTCGTTGAAATTCAGGTAATCATTTTTCATTAAAACAATTCCTTTCAGCCTGGAGTCTGTTTTTTGGGGTTTTGTCCATTTAAAATATTTTGTAATATTTAAAGATAATTTCCCCCTTATTATATTCCATTCATGCTCCAAAAAGGGAGTATACAGCCTTATATTTGTTTTGGTTTCCTGAATTTGGATTATGTGAAGGCTTGTTGCAAGTAATCTCAACCTGATTAACTTAAAAAGATTTTCAACAGGTTCGGGAAGTTTTGAAAATCTGTCTTTGAAAGCGGAAATTGTTCCTTCAAGCTCATCAAGCGTTTTAATATCTGCCAATTTTTTATATTCAAGCATTTTTTGTTCAAATGACCCTGCCCAATCATCTGGAATATATGCGTTTGTTTTAATATCAACAAGGCACGGTTCAAATTTTTCTTTTTTTTCTTTTCCTTCTTCTTTTAATTCTTCAATTGCTTCTTCCAAAAGTGCGCAATACGTATCAAACCCGACATTTACCATGTGTCCGTGCTGTTTTGCGCCTAAAATATTTCCGACACCCCTTATTTCTATATCTCTCATGGCAATTTGATATCCGGAACCCAGATTTGTAAATTCTTTAATTGCCCTAAGGCGTTTAATTGCTTCTTCGTTTAATTCCTTAGACTGTTTATAAAAACAGTAGCAATAAGCTTGTCTGTCGGATCTTCCGACCCTTCCTCTAAGCTGGTACAATTGCGCAAGCCCGAAGCGGTCTGAATTATCAATAATGATTGTATTTACATTGGGTATATCAAGTCCGGATTCAACAATAGTGGTTGATACAAGAACATTGTATTCTCTGTTTAAAAAATCAAACATAATTCTTTCAAGCTCATGTTCCCTCATTTGCCCGTGTGCTACGGCAACTTTTGCATTCGGAATTAAATCCTGAACATATTTCCCTATTTTTGATATATCTTCAACTCTGTTATGGACAAAATATACCTGTCCATCGCGCTGCAATTCATGATTAATTGCGTTTTTGATATAATTTTCATTAAACTCGCCCACGTACGTTTTAACGGGAAGGCGGTTTTTAGGAGGCGTATTAATAAGAGAAAGGTCTTTTAAGCCGGATAATGCCATATTAAGTGTTCTTGGAATAGGGGTAGCAGACATTGAAAGAATATCTATATTTTCTTTGTATTTTTTCAATTTTTCTTTGTGAATAACTCCGAATTTATGTTCTTCATCTATTACAAGAAGCCCTAAATTCTTGTATTCGATATTCCATAAAAGCCCGTGAGTGCCTATTACAACATCGCATGTTCCGTTTTTAAGTTCTTCAAATGTTTTCTTGCGTTCTTTTAATGATTTGAACCTTGAAACAAGTGCAATATTAATTGAAAACGGCTTGAACCTTTCTTTTAAAGTTTGATAGTGCTGCATGGCTAAAATTGTTGTAGGGGCAATCATTGCGGCTTGATATCCGCTCATTACGGCCTTAAAAACGGCTCTGAGTGCAACTTCAGTTTTACCAAAGCCGACATCTGCACAAATAAGCCTGTCCATGGGTTTCTGGTTTTCCATATCAGCTTTTGTATCGTTTATGGCGGTCATCTGATCTTTTGTTTCTATATATTCAAATCCTTCTTCCATTTCGTACTGCCATGCAGTGTCAGGCTCAAAAGCAATTCCTTTCGACATTTTGCGGCGCGCATATAATTTTAAAAGGTCATAGGCAATTTCTTTTACTTCTTTTTTTGCCCTGTTTTTAATGTTTTCCCATGCGGCACCCCCCATTTTGGAAAGCTTTGGCGCACATCCTGTACCCCTGTACCGTTTTAAAAGGTTTATCTGTTCCGCGGGCATAAAGAGTTTATCTTTATCTTGAAATTCTATTTCCAGATAATCTTTCTTGCTGCCGTCAAAATCTTGCTGTATAAGCCCCTTAAAAATGCCTATTCCATGTATATAATGAACAACAAATTCGCCGTTTCTGATATCATTTATTGATTCGATATAATCCTGCGATTGTTTATTGTACATATATTTTCTCGAGGTAATATCTTTTGAATGTTTGTTGAAAAGTTCTTTATCCGTCAAAAAAACAATTTTTCTGCCTTCTATTTTAAATTCGCCGCCCGATTGCGAAATGGAAGGCAAAATTTGAATTTCATCATTAAATATCTCAAACTCTTTTAAGATTTCATTAACGCGGTTTGGATACGCGCTTGAAATAAAAATAAAAGCATTTTCTTTTATTTTTTTATTTAAAAAATCCGCAATTTTTTCCCCGTTTGAAGAAAAAGAAGGCGGCATTGAAGATTCAAAGTCCTCAATTTTATCAGAAAAAACGTTTTCATCTTCAAAAAAATCATCTTCAATAAAATTATCAAATCCGATTTTTTTAAATTTTTTAATCATCCTTTTAAATTCCTGCATATCAGTATGGTTTTTGGAAGGCAGAGAAA
>JAJQDG010000117.1 GCA_021202305.1 Candidatus Gastranaerophilales bacterium | reverse complement strand
ATTTAGCGCGCATACAAAAATATTTGCATTTACCCTTGCCGAAACACTCATCACCCTTGCCATAATAGGCGTTGCTGCTGCAATGACAATACCTGCTGTTTTAAACCACACAAAAGAAACACAATTAAAAACAGGTTTAAAAAAGGCGCAATCTATACTATCAGAGGCGCTTCAACTAATGTTATATGAAACAGGAATACCCATAAATCAAGAAAATTACACAACAAGAACTTTTATCACTTCATTTAGAAAATATTTTTCTGAACTTAAAGATTGCAGCTATAATAGCTGCATAACTTCATCATCCCATAAAAGCTACAATAATGGCAGTATTATCACCACTCTATTAGATGACGGGCAAGTAATTATAAATGACAGCATGATACTTGCTATTGAGAATTGCAGCGGCGGCTGCGGACATGGAATTTTGATTTCCGTTGATGTTAACGGTTTAAATAAGCCAAACAAATGGGGGCATGATTTATTTACCTTTGTAATTGATGAAGAAACAGGCGCGCTACTTCCTATGGGCGCACCTGATACAGCGTATTCAAGTAAGTATTACTGTTCAAAGACATTATCTAATTCATATAACGGAATAGCATGCACCTACAAGGCATTAACGGAAAAAGATTATTTTAAAAATTTGCCGTAAGGGTTTTATATTGTTTCATTTAAATTATAAAAATCTACTCCGCCAAGAGCCTGATATAATTGAATTAAGGCTAATATTTCATTAATTTTTAAAGAAACCTCCTGCTTTTTTGATAAAAGCAGATTTTCTTTTCTTATAAGTACATCCACATTGTCTGCCATACCTATATTTTCGCGCGTATTTACCAGTTTAAGTTCATTTTCATCATAAAGAAGCCTGTTATTTGCAATTTCGTATTTTCTTTGCCCCGATTTTAAATTGTACAGTGAATCGTTTGTTTCTTGAATAGATTTTAAAACGGTATTTTCATAATCTTGTATGGCAGAATCGTATTTATCCTTTTGCAATTTTAGTATAGCAAGTTTTCTGCCGCCCGAAAATAAATCCCAATCGGGCAAAATGCCAATATCCGATAAAAAAGTATGAGCGCTTGATATATTATAAAAATTAAACCCTAAATTACCTGCAATTGTAAACGCAGGCAAAAAATTCCTTTTTGCAATTTTGATATTTATTCTGTATTTTTCAAGATTTAATTCAGCCTTCACTCTGTCAGGGCGCTTATCAAGCAAGCTGATATCAATAGTATCCGGAATTTGAATATGTACATTCATTTTGTCAAAACTTTTTCTTTCAGGCCTTTGAAAAGAAGTATCAGATGTAATCACACTGAGCCGGTTTTGCAAAAGCTCTTGTTTTTCAAGAAGGTTTTCCATTTCCTCTTTCAAATAAGTAAGCGATTTTTGCGAAGCTATAACATCATTTATTGTTGCTGTTCCTATTTCATAACGCTTTTGAATTGAATCTAAAAGTTTTGTTTGAGTTTCTATTAATTCCTTCTGGCACTCTATTAATTTATCTGCTTTTATAAGGTTATAATAAATGCCGCAATATGCGCTTGTTAAAGCGATATAAACGGATTTTTCTTCCTGTTTGATAATTTCTAAGGTTTTTTCCTGTGATTTTGTTTTAAGACGGTTTTTGCCCCATATATCAACTTCATAATTAAAAGTAAGGGGCAATAAAAATCTTGCTTCGTTGTAATCAGGAATGACGACATTGCCGAATAATTCATCCGAAGAATTAAAAATATACCCCGCATACCCGTCAAAACCCACATGCGGCAGTTCGTTTGAAAATGAAATTCTAACAAGCCTTTTAGCCTCATTAACTTTATCTGCCGCCTGCTTTAGATTGTGATTATTTTCATAAACCGCATAAAGGTTTTTAATTAAAATTTCATCGTTGAAATGTTCCCAAAAAGGAATGTTCATATATTCCATTTTGTCAATTTCGGCATTATCTTTTGCACCTGCCGCACCTAAAAATATAAAAAATAGAAATAATATAAGAACTTTTTTTAACATAAAACTGCCCTTCGGTTATTATAATAACACAAAAAATAAAATAGCAAGAAAAATAATATCATTGTACAAAGGCTTTTTAAAAATAATTCTTGCATAATAAAAATATCGAGTTATCATAATAACTAAAGGATTAAATTTATGCTGGAAGATATTTTCACAAAATTAATCGGAAATGCAATAGTGGCTTCCGGGCGCTCGATTAAGGTGCACAATATTGAAATGTTTGCAAAAAATAATTTTGAGATAACACCGGAACAATACGTAATTTTAAGCGTTTTAAATCAAGATACGCTTTTGCACCAGAGCGAGCTTTGCCATAAATTGTATAAAGATAAATCCAACATGACAAGAATTCTTTCTGTTTTAGAAAAAAGGGGGCTGATAGTAAAAATCCGTCAAACGGAAAATAAAAAGCCGGTAAATAAAATCAAAATCACGGAAAAAGGTAAAACCTTGAGAGATAAAATTTCCCCTTATATGGAAAAATCAAGAAAAAAATATTTAAACGGCATATCAAACGATGATATGTACGTGTGCATAAAAGTTTTATCGCAAATACAGGAGAATTTAATTAAAAGGGAATAAAAATGGTAAAAAAAGGCAGTATCGAAGCAGATATATTTGAACAACACGCAAAAATCCGATTAAAAGCATGGAAAAAGAAAAAAAGAAAACCGTATCAAAAGAAAAGAGTGATATTTCCCGTCATTATTGCTGCTTTTTTCTTTTTTTGGCTGGTTCTTGCTTTTATAGATTCAATGCATTATCAAACAACCGACGATGCTTTTGTTGAAGGGCGTCTGGTTTCGGTTGCACCAAAAGCCAAGGGGCATATAATAGAGCTTTTGGTAGATGATAATGATTATGTAGAAAAGGGTCAATTGATTGCTCAAATTGATAAGAGAGATTATGAAAATAAAGTAAAAGAATTAAAAAGCGCGCTTAAAGAAGCTAAGGCACAGAAAAATGTTTCAATCAGCGAAACGGAAAAATCCGAGGCGGATTTATCTCAATCCGGAAAATCATTACTGTCAGCTAAACATAAACTGGATTTTGCCCAAAATGATTTTTTGCGCTATACAAAGCTAAAAAAAGAAGGTTTGTGTACCAAACAAGAATATGACACGGCAAAAACCGGGCTTGATGTAGCTAAAGAAGAATTTAAACAGGCAAAAGACAGACAAAATGCCATGGCGGCATCATTGAAATCTTTTACATCCAAAAATGAAGCTGCGCTTGCAAATATTGAAAAAATTGAAGCAGAAATTGAACAGGCGGAATTAATGCTTTCTTATACGGAAATTCATGCGCCTATATCAGGCAATGTATCTTCAAGAAATGTAGAGCTTGGAAATTATGTTTCAATCGGGCAGCCGTTAATGGTTATTGTTTCACCCGAGGTATGGGTGGTTGCAAATTATAAAGAAACTCAATTAACCAAAATGAAAAAAAATCAGCCCGTTACAATAAGCGTGGATACATACCCGAATAAAAAATTTAAAGGCAAAGTGGACAGCATTCAGCGTGCAACAGGCGCAAAGGCAAGCTTGTTCCCGCCTGAAAATGCTGTGGGCAGCTATGTAAAAGTTGTACAAAGAATTCCTGTAAAAATCACATTTGAAGAAGATTACTCCGATTATAACATCACTCCGGGGATGTCTGTTGTACCCAGGGTTAAAATAAGATGACCGATGAAGCTAAAAAAATTCCCTTATGGCTTTTATCTTTTGTGGTAACTTTGCCTACGTTTTTTGCGTTTCTTGCAACAAGCGCTACAAATGTTGCCCTGCCCCATATAGCAGGTTCTTTTGGTTCAACGGATGATGAAGCAAAATGGGTTGTAACAAGTTATATGGTGGCAAACGGAATATTTTTGCCTTTAACCGGATGGCTTGAAAGAAAACTTGCGCGGTTGAATTTTTTAAAAATTTTTATATCGCTTTTTACAACAGGTTCGATAATTTGCGCCCTTGCACCTAATCTGGTTACGCTTATTTTAGGCAGAATAGTTCAAGGAATCGGCGGCGGCGTGTTAATGCCTTTGTCGCAATCTATTTTGCTTCAAGAATTTCCTAAAACAAAAAAGGGGGATGCCATGGCAATTTTTATTTTTGCCATAATGGTTTCTTCAATAATGGGGCCTACCGTGGGCGGTTTTCTTGTAGATAATTTTTCATGGCAGTGGATTTTTATTGTTAATGTGCCGGTTGGAATTTTTTCGCTTATTGTAATTCCTTATACGGTAATGGACACGGCGAAAGATTTTCGTAAAGAAAAAGTTGATTATTTCGGCCTGTTCTTTTTAATATGCTGGTTATTTTCAATGCAGGTTGTTCTTGATAAAGGGCAGCAATACGGTTGGTTTGATTGCGATTGGATATCTTGGCTCAGTTTATTTTCACTTATATGCATGCTGTTTTTTATTGTTTTTGAGCTTGAAATTAAGCATCCGATTGTTAATTTAAGAGTTTTTAAGGATTTAAACTTTTTTATAGGAACAATTTTAGGAACTCTGGTAAATGTTATGGTTTGTGTTACGGTCATTTTAATTCCGCAGTTTTTTCAAGGAATTATGCACTATACAGCCTCCATGACGGGGCTGACACTTGGAAGCAGAGTTATTGCATGTTTTCCTCTTTTATTTATAGGAAAATTATGCAAAATGTTTGATGTCAGGTTAATAATTGCTTCGGGATTTTTTCTCATAGGTTCTTCAATTTTTCTTCTTGCAAATTTGAATTTGCAGGTCGCGCCGACAACAATAATTTTATCTAATATTTTATTCGGTTTCGGTTCTGTGTTTGCACTTGTTCCTATATCGGCGCTTGCGCTTGGAACATTAGAAAAAAATCAGATTGCAAATGCCGCGGGTATTCACAGTCTGACAAAGTGTGTTGCAGGTTCTATTTTTACATCTCTTGCTTCAAGTTTTGCAATAAGTTTTTCACAGGTTCACCAAACTTATCTGCTTAAAAATATGAGCGTGTATAATCCGGTATTTAATGCGCATTTTTCTGCATTGAAAAATGCTCTTTTAAATTACAATTGTTCTTTTGTAGCTTCGCACAAGGCAAATATGCTTTTATATAAACAATTGCTTGTGCAAACTAAAATGTATGCAATTATGGATTTGTTTCAAATTGCGGCTCTGGTTTCCGTTATTGTAATTCCGCTTGTTATTTTTTTAAAAGTTGAAAAATCTTCAAACTAAAAGTCATCTCAAATTAATTGTATAATCATCAACGGGTTTAATTTCTTCTTTCGGGTTTTTTTCCTTGTATGCGCGTTTTTTTCTGTATAACATGTCGCAAAATGCTTCAAGGCGCGTAACAAAACCTGCTTCCCCCGTGTGTTCATCAATAGTCAGGCTTAAAATAGGCTTATTGAAATTTTTTGATTTTCGTTTAATATCTTCAATCATTAAAGAATCGGGCCCGCATCCGAATGCCGTAATAGTTATTAAGCCGTCAATATCCGGTGAATGAAGAAAATAGCCCGCAGCGCCGGACATTTCAAGCTGATTAGCCCAATAAAGATCCACCCCTATGGAAGAAAGCCCGTCTTTAAGCTGGCTGTCAGATAAATTATATGCGCTATACACCCTGACGCCTAAATTTTCCAATTTTTTAAATACATCCATAGAAGCGCGCTTGTCGTAAATATTGTAGCCATGTGCAATTAACGCTATATTTACATCTTTTTTTGTATCGTTTTGATTAATTACAACTTTCCCCTCATTTGCATATTTAAGAGCCGTATCAAAGGGAAGATTATGCTGTACCATTACTTTGAAATTATTCTGGTGGATATGTCCTTTTTTAATCGCTTCTTCAATTTTATTTTCATCTTTTATACAGAAAGGTTCAATTGCCTGACGTAAAAATTCTTCCCACCCCAGGTTTTTTTCAGATTTATCAAGTGTTGCTTCAATTATATTATAATCGCCCCTGACTACATTTCTGATTAAATCCGGCAGACCCCTTATTTTTGAACAGTTATAAATTTTGGGTGCAATTGATTGAATTGAAGGTACAAATATATTTTTTACCCCTTTTTCAATTAAATTGACAACATGCCCCACATAAACTTTAATCGGAAGGCATGTTTCGGTTACAACAAGCGAAGAACCTGTTGTTAAGGTTTTTTTAGTAGTGTAATCCGAATAAACAATTTTAAACCCCAGACTTTCAAAAAAAGCTGAAAGAAAAGGAATGTAGTTGTAATATACAAGCGCTCTCGGAATTCCTATAGTTTTATCTTTAATTGCCATAATTACCTACTTTTAAGGATATTGTAACATAATTTCAAATAAGTACAAAATTACGCAAATTTTAATGTGTTTTTATTTTAATATAAAAGTGATGAATGTAACAGGCATGCAAATTCCGGCGTATCAGCGCCCCATATATAATAATTATGACGGCAGTGCTTTAACATCGCCTGTACCTTATACGCAAACATCGCATGCGATGTTTGTTTATCCTTCAAATTATTATACAGTGCAAAACAACAATACAAATGCTGCTCAAAGCGGCGCCAATTGGAAATTAGATGAGATTGAACAAACGCCGTACGGCGATAACATTTACAAATATACTTTAAAAAACGGGCAAACGGTTGTCTTAATGCCAAGAAAAGATGCAACTACAATAATCAAAACCTTTGTAGATGCAGGCTCAATGAATGAAAATGACGAAAACAGGGGCATAAGCCACTTTAATGAACACAACGTATTTAATGGCAGCAAACATCTTGAAGCGGGAAAATTTTTCAAAGAAGTCGGTAGTTTAGGCGCAGATACAAATGCTTCCACCGATTATGCACAGACCGATTTTTATATTATGGCACCCGTTGTTGAGGACAACGATTTAGAAAAAATAATTCAAATGCACGCCGATATGCTTGTAAACCCGCTTTTCCCTGAAGATATGGTAGAAAAAGAAAAAGGACCGGTTACATCAGAAATAAGCATGGTAAATGATAATACCGCAAGCCGTGCGATAAATTCCCTTATAAAAAATTTATTTCAAATAAATTCAAATTCCACAGACCTTGTTGCAGGCTCGATTGAAACAGTTAATAATATCACGCGTGATGATGTGTACGAACACTGGAGAAAACATTTTACTCCCGATAATATGTATACGGTTTTGACGGGTGATTTTAATCCGGATGAGGCTATTGAAATTATAAGTCAAAATTTTACAACTCCTTATGTTGAAAATGCCGATAGTATGCGTACAAAAGAAAAATTAACCCCCATTCAGCAATCTGTGCGTACGGATTATATTTCGCCCACGGATGCTTCCACAAATGTTTTTTGCGCATTTGCAGGCTACACGCCTGATAATGTTAAAGATTCGATAGCGCTTAATGCGCTCGGGCTTTTGCTTTTTGGCAATAGCGGCGCCAGATTGACAAAAAGCCTTGATGAAATATACGCTGCGGGTGATTTTTCTACACAAAAAGTCGGGCTTGAAAAAACTGACCCCAATGCCCTTATATTCCAATTTGCAACACAGGGCGGGGATGATTCAAAAGCCCTTGATAAATTTTACGAAGCGGTAAAATCGCTTGAAACAACACTGCCTGCAGAAGATGAAATGCTGATTGTAAAAAACACTCTTTTAAAATCTCTGGCGGCAAGTTTTGAGGACAGTGAAACAATAACGGATACAATAGGTTCGTCGCTTTTGGGGGGGTATTTTTCCAACATATCCGAATATAAAAACATAATTGAAAATTTAACCCCGAATGACTTAATCGAAGTTTCAAAGAAATATCTTGACTTTAATAAAATGTCCGTTGCCGTTGTTCACCCCTATAATATGACGGAAGACGAAATAATTAAAAACTATAATAATTCCAAATATTCTTTTTCTTCCCTCAACCAAAATGCAATTTCAAATAACGGACAGATAAATTTTACAGGCAGAAAGGTTTCGGCAGATAACGTTGAAACCTGTATACTTCCTGATAACTCGGCATGTTCGTTAAACAACTATGATTCTGAAAACTGCTATTTTGATTGGCGGCTGACGTCAAAAGATACAATCCCCGATAATCCCGCATGCGCTTATGTATTAACGCAAATTTTAAATGACGGGTCTAAAGATAAATCAAAGGCGGATTTTTCACTTGAGGCTAATAAAAATTCAGTAAGCTACGATGTTGATACAAATGCTTTTCAAATTCATGCAAGCGCAAACTGTCTTTATCAAAATACGGAAGATGCAATCAGAACCCTGAAAGAGGCAATTTATTCCCCCCGCATTACTCAGGAAGATTTTGACGCTGCGGTCAATAAAATAAGAACATACTGTTCATCTATGAATAAAGATGCTTCAACAAACCTTCTTGCAAGATTGTACGGCAAATATTTCCCTTCGCCGAAACAAATTCTTGAAGGGCTTGAAACTCTTACGCTCGATGATGTTAAGAAAATGTATAATAATTTAATTTTTAATTCTTCATCAAATATTGTTGTAAGCGCCCCGTTTGAAGAACATCCGGAATTAAAATCCGCCGTTAAAAACGGGATGAATACTCCAAATGTTCAATTTAAACCCTATGCTCCAAAATTGATGCAATCGTATATTCCAAATGATAAAGAAGTTGTTCTTCTTGATACGGAAGAACGCAATCAGGCGCAGATATACAAGAACTATTCATTTGAAATATCGGGCAATATTGAAGATGAAATTAAATTTGAACTTCTAAATACAATTCTTGGCGGAAACCCCTCATCAAGACTGTTTCAGGATTTAAGGGAAAAACAAAAGCTTGCATACACGGTTTCAAGCCAAATCCAATCTTTTGAAAATTCGGGCATTCTTACAATGCGGATTTTATCAACAACGGATGACAAAAAGCAAAACGATATAAAATATGATAATTTACAAAAATCATTAGATGGATTTGAAGAACACACAAACAGGCTCATGAATGAATATGTAACGGACGAGGAGCTTGAAGCCGCTAAAATGCAATTAAAACAAGATATAGCCGCTCAAATGGAGCTTCCGTACAGCGCGGTTTCACTTCTTTCAATGAACATGACTCAACCCGGCGGCATAAAAAGAATTGATGAATACGTAAATACGATTGACAAAATCACCAAACAAGATATAAAAGATGCCGCAAATCACATATTTAAAAATAAACCTGTGTATTCAATTCTTGCAAGCGAGGATACTGTTAATAATCAAATGTCCTATATCAACTCTTTAGGGGAAGTACTTCAAGTATAGCTTTGATAAAATTGTTTGATGAGTAAAATTATTGAAAACCAATTCCATGATTTTGCCATGACAAAAGATAATCTGCGCTATAAACAGGCAATATCAAGGGTTGATGAAATTTATAAAAAGCAAGATGATATAAGAAGCCCCTTTGAAAGGGATTACCACCGTATTTTATATTCTAATGCCTATAGAAGGCTCAAGCATAAAACTCAGGTGTTTTTTGCTACAAATAATGATCATATCTGCACAAGAATTGAACATGTAAACCATGTATCATCCGCCGCAGAATGTATTGCGCGCTGTATGGGTTTAAACGTAGAATTGTCAAGGGCAATAGCCACAGGGCATGACCTCGGGCATCCGCCTTTCGGGCATACAGGCGAAAGTATTTTAAAAGAAACGGTTATTAATTTAGGGCTTGGAAATAATTTCTGGCATGAAAAAAACAGTTTGCGTTTTATTGATTACATTGAAACACTTCCTGATTATGAAGGGTTTGAGCGGAATTTAAACCTTTCTTATGCTGTTAGGGACGGCATTATCTGCCACTGCGGCGAAGTGGTTGAAAACGGGCTTTTGCCAAGAGAAGATTTTATCAATCTTGAAACAATTGAAAGTGCCAATCAATACCAAAGTTATACCTGGGAAGGGCTTGTGGTTAAGGTCGCCGATAAAATTGCATATTTGGGGCGTGATATAGAAGATGCGCTTTCTAAAAAAATTCTGACCGAAGAACAAAAAAGTGAGTTTGAAGTGATTATAAAGGATTTATTCGGCTCTAAAAAATTAACTGATATAAACACAAGCTCTTTAGTTCATCTTTTTACGATAGATTTGTGTAAAAATTCAAATCCTGATATGGGGCTTTGTTTTTCAAAAGAATACTATAAAATTATGTGCATGATTAAGGATTTTAATTATAAACATATATATAAG
>JAJQDG010000188.1 GCA_021202305.1 Candidatus Gastranaerophilales bacterium | reverse complement strand
ATCAAACAATATAGAGATTATTTTTCATAATAATGCAAAAAATTTATACGTAAGTTTTGATAAATTTTTGATAAAAAGGGTTCTAAATAATTTAATAATAAATGCGATTGACCACAGCAAGACAGAAAACAAGATAGATGTTTATCTAAACCGTACAGGCGACACTTTTTCAATTGATGTTGTTGATTACGGCGAAGGAATTGATGAAAATGAGATTAAAAAAATCTTCAATAAATATTACACAATTACAAACAAAACACATATTTCAAGCGGACTCGGGCTTTATCTTTCAAATAAAATAATAAAAAAACACAAAGGCATTTTAGAAGCAGAGTCAAAAAAGGGCGAAGGCTCAATATTTAGAATTATTCTGCCCCTGCCCATTAATTCATAAAATTCAAATTAAAATATAAAAGCCGGTTTTAAATTCAATAAAAAACGGTTTTAAAATAGCTGCAAAACATAGGAACATCCGGAAAAATAAGGGAAAAATAAAAATTTTTCCGCAGAAATTTTATTTATATTTCAACATTTTCCTGAACATCCGATACCTTGACAGACTGCCCTATTGCCTTTTCTAAACTTGCTTTTGCGCTATTGTATGTATATATATTTGAAATATACGCTAATTTTGCATTTTCGTATGTAATTTGCGACTCTTTTAATTCAATTGCATCGCAAACGCCTGCTTTGTATCTGCCCTGAGATTGTTCATAGCTTTCTCTTGCTTCTTGAACCGCAATTTTTGAAGCAACTATTCTTTCTCTGGCATCATTCAACTGAACATAGGCAGTTTGAATTTCATAGTAAATATCATTTACAGAGGATGTTGTATTATATTTTTGCTGCTCGTATTGAGCCTTTAGCTGCTTTACCTGGCTTGTCAATGAAACAGGATTTATAACAGGAAAACTAAAATACCCGCCCACAGTATACCAGCTTTTATCGGTAAAATCGCTTCTTCCGCCCATTGATAAATCCGCAGCAACAGAAATTTGAGGCGCAAATGCCTTTTTTGCCAATCTAACGCTTTGATCCGCCATTTTAAGCTGTTCTATAGCCATTTTCAAATCCGGACGCGCCTGATTTGCAATTTCAATAGCATCATGCATTGTTATATCCGTTTGCTGTAAAGGCATTGAGGTATCAACAACGTACGGTGCAATAAACGGCGTACCCATTGCATTATTTAGTTTTGAAACTGCAATATCCACGGCATTTGAAGCCTGAATATAATTAGAACGCGCATCTGCCAAATTTGCCGAAGCAATGGTAACATCTACTTTTGGCTTTGTACCTATTTCATAAAAAGCTTTTGCCTGCTTATATGTATCTTCATACTGCTCAACCGTTTCCTGCCGCACCTGTTTGGCGCTTATTGTATAAAGAAGGTTGTAATAAGCATCTTTAACATCACACACTACGGTATTTACGACCGATTCTATATTTTGTTTTGAAACTTCCCATTCAAGCTTATTAATCGTATATTGATTTTGAGTTATGCCAAAATCATAAACAAGCTGCGAAAGAGAAATTGTTCCTAAAAGATACTTGGAATATGATGAAGAAGAAGAACCCGAACTTGTAGGGTCGGCTTTTATGCGTGAAATTCCCGTATTTGTTGAAATATTGGGCGTATAATTTGAAATTGTCTGAACCTTGTTTTCCTTTACGGCAGAAGAATTTGCGTAAGCAGCTTTAATTTTCGGGTTATTTTGCAGGGCAAGTTCAAGACAATCAGAAAGGCTCAATTGTTCGGTTTTTGAAACCGAACCCTGAATATATATCTGTTTATCTTCCGTATTGCCGACAGGCAAATAACCGTCATTAGGAATTAAATATTCCGAATAATCGTCTTTTGCCTTTTTTTGTTTTTTCTTTTTCTGTTTTGATTTAGTTGAATTTTCAAGAGTGATTTCTTCTTCGGCGTTTTGTATTTCCTCGGTTTCAATAGAGTTTTTGGATTCTAATGCTGCATTATTTTCAAGCGTGCTTTCGGATTTATCCGAATTTTTAGCTTCTTCTGTTGTATCTGCATTTTGTGCGGCTAATTTATTTTGCGCCTCCTGTGCATTTTGCACAGAAGAATTTTGTATCATTTTATCTATATTCGCACTGCTAAAAACGGGTATTGAAGCTTCAACGTTTGCTTCGTTTTCATCTATAATAATCGGCTCACTTGCCCAAACTGCAGCCAACCCGCCCATAATAAAGGGCAATATCAAATATCCGAATTTATTTTTATTCATTTTCTCTGATATCCTCAATATGTTTTTGTTTTCTGTTTGCATTCATGGTTTTTGCTTTTTCTCTGTTATTTTGAATATGAGCATAAAATGCGGGAACCAAAATTGCACCCACCGTAACTGCAACTATCATTCCGCCAAATACTGCCGTGCCTAAAGACCTTCTGCTTTCAGAACCGGCACCGGTTGCAATAACCAGAGGCACCATACCTAAAATAAAAGCAATGCCCGTCATCATAACGGCGCGAAATCTTAAACTTGCAGCTTCCATTGAAGCCTCATACACGCTCATGTTCTCATCCTCTCTTGCGGTTTTCGCAAATTCAACAATTAAAATTGCCTGTTTTGCGGCAAGCCCTATTAACATGATAAGACCTATCTGCGCATAAATGTCAAGCTGGTTCCCCGTAACATATTGAAGAAAAACTGCCCCGAGCATTGCAATAGGTGTAATCAGCATAACGCCTATGGGGAGCATCCAGCTTTCATATAATGCAACAAGAAACAAATATACAAACACTAACGACATTAAAAGCACGGTACCTGTTTGCCCTGTAGATTCAATTTCCTGCAAAGATGTACCCGACCATGCGAACCCTAAATCAGAACCCATCATTTCGTCTGAAATTCGCTCCATTTCTTTAATCGCATCACCTGATGACTGTCCTTTTGCAGGAGAACCCTGAATTTGAATGGAAGGATAAAGATTGTATCTTGTAATACTATATGGCCCTGTTACGGGAGTTATTTTTAATACGGAGCTTAATGGCGCAGATGTACCGTTATTTGACTTAATATAAACTTTATTCATATCGGAAGGAACGCTTCTAAAGGGTTCATCTGCTTGAACCATAACCCTGAATACCCTTCCTTTAAGGTTAAAGTCATTTACGTAGTATGCGCCGAATTGTGAAGATAATGCGGCGGACACTTCAGCTTCCGATATATTTTGAGATTTTAATTTTTCATAATCAATATCAATTAGAAATTGCGGAATATTTGCGTTAAATTGAGTAAACACACTGGTTAATTTCGGACTCCGGTTAGCATTCATAATTAACTTCATGGCATCATTGTACAGTTCTTGCGAAGTTCTGTCGCCTTTGTCCAAAAATTGGTATTCAAACCCGCCAAACATACTCATGCCGGATATTGCAGGCGGAACAAACGTAACCATGGAACCTTCTTTATACTGTGAAGTTATAGCATTTACGTTTCTTTTAAAATCGCTGAGAGTAGTTTCATATTTATATTTTTCTTCATCGTTCATAAAAAGTTTTCTTATAAAAGAGGGCTGTTTTCTTTCCGAAAAAGGTTTAAATACGGTAATTACAAGCGCCGAGTTATCGCCGTTTAAACCTATAATGCCGCCCACCTGTTTTATTCCGGGCAATTTTAACACTTTTTCTTCTATGCCCAGAGAAACATCTGACGTTCTTGAAAGCGAAGTGCCGTCAGGCATTATAATATTTGTTAAAACCGCGCCCATATCGGCTTCCGGCAAAAAGCCCGTGGGAAGCATTTTAAACATTATACCGAAGCATATAAGAATTAAAAAGTATACAAGCGTCGTTTTAATGCCGCTTCTAATGAAATAATCCGAACCTTCAAGGAAAACTTTTTTAACCCTGTCAAAAAAGCGGTTATATTTTTTAATGCAAATTTCCCATGCGGCTGCAAAAAACTCGCCCCAGGCGCGCATTTTACCTTTAAATGTCTTGGGGTGTTTTTTGCTCCAGTATTCTTTATATAATTCCCTGAATTTTTCATAAAAAGTACGGTTTGGAATTTCATCCTTGCCTCTTAATATTGTTGCACAAAGCGCAGGTGCAAGAGTAAGCGCCACAACAACGGAAAAGCCTATGGAAGCCGCAATTGTAACTGCAAACTGCTGGAACATTTTACCCGAAATACCTGATATAAAACAGCAGGGAACAAAAACTGCCATAAGAACAAGTGATGTTGCAACAACCGCACCGGTTATTTCATCCATTGAAATTAAAGTTGCTTCTTTTGGAGTTTTTCCCATTTCAATATGTCTCTGGACATTTTCAACAACGACGATACTGTCGTCAACTACCGTGCCGACCGCAAGCACAAACCCGAAAAGAGTTAATGTGTTAATCGAAATGCCGAGCATTGCAAATATAATAAGAGTACCTATCAATGAAACAGGAATTGAAACAAAAGGCACAAGCGAAGTGCGCCAGTCGCCTAAAAACATGTATACAACTATTGTAACCAGTATAACGGCAAGAACAATTGCATGCACAACTTCTGCCAGCGATTCTTTTATAGTTTCTGTTGTATCATGCAAAATTTTATATCCGATACCGTCGGGAAAGCTTTTTGAAAGTTCTTCCATTTTTTTATTACAATCGTTTGCAACTTGAATTGCATTAGCGTCAGATAATTGCATAATGGACATAACGGCATTTTCCTGCCCGTTAAAACGCCCCATGTTTGAATATTTTTCACCGCCCAATTCAATACGCGCAACATCTTTTATTTTAATCATCGAACCGTCTGTATTGGACCTTACCACGATATTTCCGAATTGCTCCGGTGTTGTCAGTCTGCCTGTGGTTTTTAGGGTCATTTTTAACTGATGTTTGTTAACTAGCGGTTCTGCGCCGATATCGCCCGCGGCAATTTGTACATTTTGCCCTTCAATTGCCTCTTGAATTTCAAGCGGCGACACATTTAATGCCGCCATTTTGTTTGCATCCAGCCAAACACGAATTGAATAATCTCTTGCGCCGTATACGTTAACTTCGCCAACGCCGTTTACACGGGCAAGTTCATCTTTTAGATAAATAGAGGCATAATTTGAAATTTCAACCAAATCTTTTGAGCCGTCAGGCGAATACATTGAATACATAACAAGACCTGCGCCTGAAGTTGACCTTTTTGTAGTAAGTCCGTATCTTTGTACTTCGGATGGAAGTCTTGGCGTTGCAAGCGAAACCCTGTTTTGAACTTTTACCATTGCCATATCAGGATCGGTACCTGTTTTGAAATAAACATTGAGCCTGTAAGAGCCGTTGCTTGAAGTTGAGGACATATAAATCATATCCTCAACACCGTTTACCTGCGCTTCAATAGGCTGAGCTACCGTAGATTCGACAACTTCCGAACTTGCACCCGTGTATGTTGCTATAACGACAACCTGCGGCGGTGTGATATCGGGGTATTCTTCCAGCGGAAGCGTTTTAAGACATATAAGCCCCACAAGAACAATAACCAGTGAAACAACTATTGCAAAACGCGGTCTTTCTATAAAAAATTTGGAAAACATTTATCTGTCCTTATTCGGTTTTTTCTTCATTTTCGGAATTTTCATCCGATTTTGGTAATTTGGCTTCATCTTCTTCAATGTTGGGTGTATCTTTTGTTTCTTCCGTTTCAGGAATTTTTTCAAGATTTTTTTCTTCCGTTTTAACGGTAATTCCATCCCTTACTTTCATAACTCCGCTTGACACAAATTTTTCATCTGCATTTATGCCTGATAAGATAATCCAGTTATCGTCTTTTTGTCCGTCCGTTACAATGACCCTTTTATGTGCAACATTATTTTCGTCAATCACAAAAAGATATCTTCCGCTTGTATCTTGCAATACCGCTGATTGAGGAACTGCAATTCTTGTAAGCACCTTATTTGAATAAACTCTTACGTTAACAAAATCCCCGGGGATAAGAACTGCATCAGGGTTAGGAAAAGTTGCCCTTAAGGTAATGGCGCCTGTTGTTTCCGATATGGTGTTATCTGAAAAATCGGCAACACCCGTTTTATCATATACGGTTCCATCCGGCAGGGTAACTTCCACTTTTATCGGGGTATTTTGTTTTGAATTTGGAATAATCTCATTTTCTTTCATTTGATTGAACAATCCGGAATCAAGCGAATATTTGACATATATAGGATCAACGCTCACAATTTTTGTAAGCACGGTATTCGGGGAAGAAAGATAATTGCCGACAGTAACAACAGGAAGGCTTATTTTACCCGTAATCGGCGCTGTAACTTTTGTATATGAAAGAAGCCTTCTTGCATCATTAAGCGCAGCCTGATTTGCCTGGACGCTTGCATTTGCCGCATCTTTTGCAGCAAGTGCCTGATCATAGCTTGATTTTGAAACAAAATCATTTTTTACAAGCTCGCTTGCTCTTTCAAAGTCTTTTTGAGCTTGATACTGGTTTGCTCTGGCGCTTTGCAGATTTGCTTTTGCTTTATCGAAAGCAATTTGAAATTCTTCAGGGTCAATAGTGTATAGAAGCTGCCCCTGTTTTACATAATCGCCGTCTTTGTAGTGCTGTTTTAAAATCATGCCCTGCACACGCGCAATAACATCTGCCGATTTAACAGCGGCAACACGCCCCGGAGCCGTTATTTCGCCTTTTGTATCAACATTAAAGGGCTTCATTACTTCAACAAGAGGAATTGAAGCAAGCCTGTTTGCTTTGTCTGTTTCTTTTTCTGAATATTTTACGGATAAAAACCGGAAAACTACCGATAAAATCAAAATTGCAACTATAAACACAATTACAGCTTTTGTTGTAAAACGCTTCTTATTCATTTTTTTCACCATTGTTTGCTATATACGGATTAACGACATAAAAATCTTACCATTAAACAAACCCTGCGGGCAAGTACACCATTTATAGGATTTTTTATAAACAGTAAGGCAGATTGTATACTATCATATTAATGTTTCAAATGCAACATGTTTCCAAAAATACATATAAAATCAGGAGATACTGAGAAAATTTTATTTTTTAAGACATCCTCCATGCGCAATTTTTTTTATTTTCATGTTTTGTAGCCTATGGAAGTGAAGAAATGAGTATTAATGCAATAACAGGATACACAGGAATTTATTCCGCACAGAATGTTCCGGACGCATCAATCAGATACGGCAGGAATGCTGCCAATAACATGGAACAATTCATGACCCGCCCGATAGAAGCGCCTGTATCCATATATGAAGGCAATTCTTTTGAGGACGATGAAATTTTTGCAACGGCGCTTGAAAAATTTGCAGCAGCGCTTGAAAGTGATGAATTTACGCCGTCTGAATACAGATACAAATATTCAACGGTAAATGAGGGCGAATTTGATAAGCTTGCAATGCTCGGCGCAAGTTATGAAGAAATGGGCGCGCAAAAAGAAGTTGCAGTTAATAAAATGACAAAATTATTGCAGGGTGCCTACAACAAAGCAAAATTAAGCGCAAAACCGCTTGATACAAATAGAAACGGCAAAATTGAAACAGCGGAATATTCCGCATTTTTGGCTTTAGCTGATATAAAAAGCAAGGATAAAAATTCGGAAAATGTTTCAATAATAGACGGCAGCATAACTGATGAAGGCGTAAAGGAAGCTGTGAGCTATCTTGCCGTAAATTCGCTAAACCCGATTACAAGATTTAAGCTTAATAAATCAAGCCGTTCGGTTTTTGACCAAATAAATAAAAGCCTGGGGCTGGAAGAAGCCGGAAAAGAATTTCAAGCAAAGTTGGATTATATGGCATAAATACCCCCCGAACGATTAATATTCCGCTATACTTTCAGCGGTTAAATATGCATGTAAAAGAAATTAATATACTGTCAATAACCTTAAATGCGAGATAAAAATGAACATAAAAAAATATTTCAATAAATTGAACGAAAATGTAAAAAAAGTTGAAAAAAAGGCAAAAAATCCTTTTTTAGAACATAATTTCGCATATAACCCCTTTATGAACGCTATAGAACAAACTTATATCTGGGTCGAAAGAACTAAAAAAAGATAGGTAAAATAAGAAATATTTTCAACCGGCGGCTTTATGCAGCGTTGAAAGTACAAAAAGGCAGGCTAAAAATGTTTTCATCCTTTTTCTATCAAATTTTTTGTAAAATAATCAAAAAATATAAAGCTGTCAGGGTTTATGAAAAACTTTCTTGAGCCGTTAAAATTTTCGTTTGAATTAACAACTGCCTTCATCCCGTTATTCAAATGCAAAATTTTAATTGCACCCGTATTTTCTACAAAATCAATGCAAAGTTCTAACGGCAGATTATTTTCTTTTTGAATTAGTTCAATATTTTCGGGTCTGATTCCCATTATTACTTTTGTTCTGTCTGAAAGAGAGTTTCTGTATACGGGCGGAATTTCAAAATCAATTCCGTTTGCATGGACAAAGCCGTTTTCTATGACAGCGTTTAATAAATTCATGGGGTAAGCTCCAGAAAATGAAGCAACAAAAGTATTTTTCGGTGCTTTGAATATTTCATCCGGCGTTCCTTTTTGAAAGATTGTTCCTTCATTTAAAATAACAATCTCGTCTCCCATGGTAAGAGCCTCCGTTTGGTCATGGGTTACATAAATAAATGTGGTTCTTAATTTTTGATGAAGTTTTTTTATCTCAACCCGCATATTCGCGCGAAGCTTTGCATCTAAGTTGCTTAAGGGTTCATCCATTAAAAAAACTTTAGCTTCCCTTACAATGGCACGCCCGAGTGCAACACGCTGTCTTTGTCCGCCGGATAATTCTTTAGGTTTCCTTTTTAAAAATTCATCCAGCCCCAAAATCGAAGAAGCTTCCATTATTTTTTTATTTATTTCTTCTTTTTTTAAGCCGCGGATTTTTAGGGGAAATGCCATATTTTCATAAACATTCATATGCGGATAAAGGGCATAACTTTGAAAAACAAAAGCAATATCTCTATCTTTAGGCAAAAGCTTATCTGCATTTTTACCGCCTATAAATATTTCACCACTATCGGCTGTTTCAAGTCCCGCTATAAGGCGCAAAAGCGTTGATTTTCCGCAGCCCGATGCACCCAGTAAAACACAAAAAGACGTATCGCTTATTTCAAGGTTGATATTTTTTAAAACTTCTTTTTTTATTCCGCCTGAAACAAAAGACTTTGTAATATTTTTAAGGGAAACGCCCGCCATTTAAACTTTTTCCATGGGAAGTAATATGCAGGTAAGTGTTCCGCGCCCCGATTTTGAATAAACCCACATATCCCCTTTAAGATTTTTAACATGCTTATAACAAAGTGAAAACGACATTTTAATGCCGATTTGTTTTTTAGTTAACGTTTCATCTAAATAATAGGGATTAAAAATATTTTCCACAACCGTCTGCGGCAAAATAAGCCCCGAATCTTTTATTTCAAGCATTGCATAGAGTTTTCTTATATTTTCATCTTCAATATCAAAACCTTTTGCCTGCAAAAATTCAAGCGGGGGATTGCCCGCATTTAAAGAAACCGTCCCTATATCAGTGGTTCTTGAAGATATATCAAGAAGAATTTTTACAACCGTTTCAACCGCATTCGGGTCAAGATATGCATTTCTTGTATCAAAAGAAGAAAAATCGTACGAAAAGGGAAGTTTTTTCTTTGCAAAAATTTGTTCGTAAGATTTTACAATTCCGGCAAGTAAGTCGGCAAGGTCAATTTTTTTATATTCATAAGCGTAGAGATTTGATTCGACTTCAAAATATTTGAAAAGCCTTTCTAAATCATAAAGCAGTTCCGAAGAATTTTTATTTATAATGCTTGCATATTTTAAACCCTTATCGGTTAAAGGGCCCCCAACGCCGTCATTTAGAGCTTTAGAAAAATTAACAACCGAATTTAAAAGAGAAAACAATTCCTGTGAAATGCCTTTTAAATATGAATTTTTTTCATCTATTATTTTTTTTGCAATTTCATATTCGCCGTTTATCATGTTTTGCATTTTATAATTCTGGGTAATATTTCTGATTGAAACGTATACCTTATCCGAATTTTCGCTTTTTGCCGCTGAAACTTCAACAAAAATGTCTTCTTTTCCGAGTGCTGCCGCTTTTGTAACAGAAATATTTCCGCCCTGCACCAATTTATTTAATAAAACAGAGCCGCCTTGAATATATTGAGAAAAATAAGAACCTATCAAATCCTGCTTGGAAAACCCTAAAATATTGAGCGCGCTTAAATTAACGTCTAAGATTTTTCCGTCCATTGAAACTACAAGAATTCCGTCAGGAAAAATTTCAAATATATCGTCTTTTTTTGGCTTTCTAAACATAGACAAAAGGTTCACTTTTATTTCTTTTCCCTCCAGCCCATGTTAACATAACGTAAAAAAAATTCAAATCTAATTACAACAAATAGACTAGTGATTGTGCTTTAAAACTTTGAAAAACAAAAAATATTAGTTTTACTTTTGCATCATGCAAGATGTAATGACGCACATGG
>JAJQDG010000017.1 GCA_021202305.1 Candidatus Gastranaerophilales bacterium | reverse complement strand
AGCAAATATTGACTTATTTTATCAAATTAGTTATTATATAAGCATTATTCTGCTTATATAAGCATATATATGCTCATTAATTAAAGAAGGAAATATAAATTGAAAAAAGGTTTTACACTTGCAGAAGTTATAATTACGCTTGCAATTATAGGGATTGTTGCCGCCATAACAATTCCGACAGTCATATCTCAGCAAGAAAAACAGGCAGCTGTAGCGCAATTAAAAGTTGCATATTCTATCGTAAGCCAAATAGTAAACAAAAATTGGGAAGAAAACAGTTCTATTGCAGATTGGGATCTTAATCTGGATGAAACAACACTTGGAAGGACATACGTCAGACCTTATGTAACTTATACCCGAGAATGCACAAAAATGGAGGACGGCTGCTTTGAAACCGACGGATTTTACGGATATTACGATTTAAGAGGAGATAAAATAACAACTTCGGTACCTTATTCATTGATTTTAAATAACGGCATGATTTTAGGTGTAAATTTAGTATCCTATGGCAAAGCACGCTTAGTTTCATTTATTGTAGATATTAACGGACACAAAAAACCAAATAAAATGGGGCGCGATATATTTTCTTTTTATATTTATAATTCTAATATTTCTTTTTGCCAAGACGCAGAAAGGTATGAGGATAAAGACGGCTTATACATAGGGGGGTATGATAATTGCGGACCTCCGCATGTATTTTATACAAGAGAGGAACTTTTAGGAACGGGCGTTCTTAGATCCTGCAGCAAAAAGGGCTATAATGGAGGAGGAACCCGCCCCGGGGTGGGTACGGCATGTGCTGCAGTAATAATGCAGGACGGCTGGCAAATTAAAAAAGATTACCCGTGGTAAAATATTAAATCAAAGTGCGGAAACAAAAGTGAATACCCCCTTCCAACTATCGGCGGGGCGGACATAAATTCCTGCATTTTGGATTTCAGAGCATTCTTAAATGAAACCTCCGAAGTTCTGCAAACACAAGTTCTTGCATTTTGGATTTTAAAGCGCCCCAAAAAGAGATTTAATCCTCTTTTTTAATATCTTCGCTTTTTTCAAGAAGCGAATTTATTATTTTTTTAGCGGTTTTTTGATTTGATATTGTTGAATTTCCGCCGATACATCCGCCTTCGCAGCACATTACTTCAACCAGGTTACCCTCGGGGCATATTCCTTCTTTTGCATATTTTCTTAACTGCTTAATTGAATCTTTATTCAAACCGTTAATGATACAGGGCATTACCTGAACTTTTTCTTCCGCCAGAAAACGCACAGCGTCAGCCACACCGCCTGTAACGCCGTAATTTCTGCCTTGTTTGGAACTTTCATAAGAATAACCGGTATCATCCATTGATAAAATTTCAATCTTTCTTCCGACAAAAATAGCGCCGAGTTCATCTGCATTTAAAACGTAATCAATATTGGCATTTTCCTGAACTTCTTTCCTTTTTGCAACACAGGGGCTTATAAACACCGTTATTGCAGTCGGGTATTTTTCTTTAACAAGCTCTGCCGTATAGTAAAGAGGTGTTTTCGTATCGGAAACATAAGGTTTAAGTTCGGTTAAGTGTTTTTTAACCAGATTATTATACCCCGCGCAGCAAGATGTCGTCATAAAGGGCTTATTTTCTTTTAAGCGCTCAATAAGTTCTTTTGATTCGTTTCTTGTTGTGATATCCGCTCCTTGTGCTACTTCAAAAACATCATTAAAACCTGCCTTTAACATCGCGGATTTTAATTGGAAAATACTCCCCGGGAATTGCCCCGCAATTGCAGGCGCAAACATTGCAATTACCTGTTTTCCGTTTTTTATTGCCTGTAAAACATCAATTATCTGACTTTTTTCATTAACCGCGCCAAATGGACATGCGGCGACACATCTGCCGCAGGAGATACATTTTTCAAAATCAATTACGGCAGTGCCGTTTTCGCCTTTTGATATTGCCCCGACAGGGCAAACAGCTTCGCACGGAACAATCAGCCTTACTATCGCATTGTAAGGACATGCATTAATACACATGCCGCAATTTTTGCATTTTGAAGAATCAATGTTGCTTTTTCCACCCGCAATTGTAATTGCGCCAAATTTACAGGTTTTTTCGCAGGCTCTTGCAACGCACCCCTGGCATAAATCCGTTACATAAACTCTTGAAGGAACGCACCCCTTGCAGGCAGCATCAATAACTGTCAGGGGGTTTTCTTCCGTTTTTTCTCTTTTCAGCGCATTTTCGGTAAATTCTTCAAGGCGCTCCGATTCATCTATATCTTCAATTGCAAAACCGAGATCGGCAATAATTCTGTCTTTAATTATTTCTCTTTCTTTGTAAATGCAGCAGCGGTAAGGAACATCGCAATTTTTAGGGCGCATTTTAAAAGGAATATCTGCCGTATTTTTACCAAAATCCCCGCTGTCAAAGGCTTCTACAAGCCTTATCAGTATTTCCCTTTTAATCAAAATGGATTGGCTGTTATTGTTCATCTTGTTTTACTTTCTTCTCAATTGCATCCATAACTTTTTCTATCGTAGCATTTGAAACTATTTCATTATCCACTTTTACATAAGGGGCTTTTGAATGCGTATCTGATTTTGAACATTCATTTAGACACAAAACAGGCTTTACATGAACATTTTCGCCGTATTTTTGAGGTATTAAATCAAAAAGTTCGTTCAAATAAGAACTTCCCATAACAAAGCAAGTTGTTCCCGAACAAATTTTAACTTCAATATTTTTCATGAAAAAGCCCCCATTAAAAGCTGCAAGAAAAGTTTATCACAAGATAAGATAAATTACACACTTTAAAAATGGGAAGGTATCTTAAAAATCCAAAATTAAGAAAGCCAAAGCTAATAACTTTCGGGCATTGCTGCCCACATTTGCGGGGGGAGGGGGGTATAATCTCGCACCTATCGACGGAAAAAAGAAGCAGTACCTGTAATCTGCCGGCAGGAATTTTTAATTCCGCCGCGGGCAGTATACCCTCATGAGCGCCGGCGCTCCCGTACGGAATCAGTTTATCGGCTGTGCGAACGCTGCTATAAGCTCATAGAAAAAACTAAAAAATCATACCCCCGGCGGGAAGCGTTCCAAGAAGAATTTCGATTTTTCACGCAAACTCATAGAGGAAATTCAAATTTATATTTTATTTATTCGGCTTTAGAATTTTTATCCGCAACTCTCCGGGCAATTTTTCCGCCCAAAATTCCTATACCTGCGCCAATTGCAGTTCCAAAGGCGCAAGTCATAAGCCCGCGGCCGGCAGTTGCAACCATACCCACAACACCGCCTATTAAAGCGCCCGTTTTTTCTTTTGATTTTTCAAATTTATCACACGGAAGGGCTGCTGCAGCGGCTGGAGCAGGTGTGCTTTCACTATTAACCGTTTTAGTGTTATTTTCCTGATGAAATGATTGTCCGGCACTGTTTACACTTTGAATTTCTAAAGACATCTATACCCCTTTCCAAACAGAATAACACTCGGTACAACACATGGAAAAAAATTTTTTTGCTAATTTGTTACATTTTTATATATTTTAGCAAATTTTAAACATCACAAACGTTTAACGGAAAGATTAACAAATTGGAGAAATGTAATGCAAACTGAAATCAGCCCGCTATTGAGTAATTATATTAATTCCGGTGTCAAAGCCGTTGATAATGCACCTGAAGAACAACCGGTTCAACTTAGTGCAACCGATCCGATTAAAGAAAAAAAGAAAATTTCATTTACGGGCGTTGCAGCTGCCGCCGGAATTGCTGCTGTTGCAATAGGAGGAATTTTAATATATAAAAATTCTCCTGCAAGAATTATGAAAGAAGCTGAGAATATAATAGGCGAAACAAGCGGTATTAAAGCGAGAGCTGTACAAATTCAAGAAGAAAGCGAAGGCATTCTGCAAAAAGGCAGGGAAGTTTGGGACGAAGTAACAGGATACATAAAAGAAGGCGTTTCAAAAAATTATGACGATGTAGTAGATGAAAACGGCAACATAATAAGGAAATTTATCACTTCTCAAGATGATGAAGGCAAAAAAGTTCTCGATAAAATGATAGAATACACTAAAGAAGGCGCTGAAAAACGTGCAACAACGGTTGTTGAAGGGCTGCCCGAAAGCGTTGAAGATTTCGCAGAAAAAACAATGTATAAATATTGTCCGGACGGCACCCTTGAAACTTTTTATAAAGGATTTGAAAGACTTTCTAACGAAGCCTATAAAGCAGCTGAAAGCTTTCGTTTTGCTGACGGAAGATTTAGAGAATATTCGGAAGATTTAATGCATGCAGAAGGCAAAAATGAAGCTGCCAAGAATTTTTACTGGAATAAAGATGGATTTCTCGGCGAATATATAGAAAATATGGAAGACGGAGCCGATTTGTCAAAAATTAACAGATATTTTTCGTTTGATGAGAATGAAAATATAACTTTATTTATGAAAGATGCAAAAACCACAGAAAAAGGCGCGGGTGAAGCAGCAAGCGCATTTGAATTTGTTGACGGCAAGCCTGGCAAATACATGAAAGATGTAGAATTAGATGCAAATGGCGATATAGTCGGCTGCAAAAAACAGTATGAAGTAGTTGACGGCAAATTTAAAAAAGTTTCTGAAAATATTGATGATTATGATGAATTTGAAGACGAAGAATTTGAAGATGATTTTTTCGATGATGAAGAATAATTTTTAAATGATACCCGTTGATTTTGCGGAAAGATTAAAATTTTCCGCATTCTCAATTTTGAATTTTTTTTTATATGACGGCTTAAACCCGCATTATGAGCTTAATTCCGTCTTTAAATTATTGCTTGATTTTAGCAAAAATGGAAAAAATGTCGAAGACGGGACTTGAACCCGTACAGATTTCTCCACACGCCCCTCAAACGTGCGCGTCTACCATTCCGCCACTCCGACATAAAATATTTAGTTTTCAAGGTTATTTTGTTTTGTATCGTGGCGGAGCAAAAGCTCCGCATTTGCCCTCTCCTCAAGAATGACATTTAGTCATTCTCTCGTCGGCAGAAGTGCCACTTTAGACATAAAATATTTAGTTTTCAAGGTTATTTTGTTTTGTATCGTGGCGGAGCAAAAGCTCCGCATTTGCCCTCTCCTCAAGAATGACATTTAGTCATTCTCTCGTCGGCAGAAGTGCCACTTTAGACATAAAATATTTAGTTTTCAATCAGGTAAACTTGCATGCAAGCGCGGCAAACATCTTAACTGATACCACACTCATGGTATAACGGACAAAGAATACTGTCAATAAAAGTTATTCTGCGTATTTTTTGAATACCAGAGAGGCATTGTGTCCGCCGAAGCCGAAAGAATTTGTCAATGCGCAATCTACCTTTGCCCTGAGCGCCTTATGAGGAACATAGTTTAAATTGGCAACATGCTCATCTTGATTATCAAGATTTATTGTAGGCGGAATGATACCTTCATTAATAACCTTCATGCAAACGATTGTTTCTGCGGCGCCGGTTGCACCGAGCATATGCCCGTGCATAGATTTAGTTGAAGAAACTTTCAAATCCGGATTAACTGAAAGATCCCCAAAGACTTCAGCAATTGCCTTTGATTCCGCAATATCTCCAAGACCCGTGGATGTTCCATGGGAATTGATATACTGTACATCTACAGGTTTTAATCCTGCATCTTTTACAGCAAATTCCATTGCTTTCGCGGCACCAACCCCTGAGGGATCCGGCGCAACAATATCATAAGCATCGCCCGTTTGACCGTAGCCCACAATTTCCGCATAAATTTTTGCACCGCGTTTTTTGGCATGTTCTAATTCTTCCACAATAACAATCGCAGCACCCTCAGACATTACAAACCCGTCCCTGTCAACATCATAAGGACGTGAAGCCTTTTGAGGCTCATCGTTTCTTTTAGAAAGGGTTCTTGCAGAGGTAAATGCCCCGATACCAAGCCTTGTTATGACGGCTTCTGCACCGCCTGCAATAATTACATCAGCTTCGCCGTATTGGATTGTACGCAAAGAATCACCTATGCAATGGGCGGATGTGGCGCAAGCAGTAACTATTGCTTTATTCGGACCTTTTGCACCGTATTTCATTGATATTCTTCCGGCACCCATATCTGCGATAATCATTGGAACAGTAAAGGGCGAACATTTTGAAGGACCTCTTTCAATGATAGTGAGATGCTGTTTTTCAAAAGTGCCGAACCCGCCTGCTGCAGAGCCTACTATTACACCAAAACGATACGGATCCAATTTTTCAACTTCAAGACCCGAATCAGCCATTGCCTCATCAGCCGCCATTATTGCAAATTGGGTATATCTATCCATTCTTTTTGTGTCTTTGGAATCAAGCGTGGATATTTCTTCAAAATTTTTGATTTCACCTGCAATATGAACCGTATGACCATCGGGCGAAATATTTTCAATTCTGGAAATGCCGGATTTACCTTCAATAAGGCTATTCCAAAACTTGTCCACCCCGAGTCCGAACGGAGAAATAATTCCAAGACCTGTAATTACTGCTCTTTTGCTATTTGTACTCATCTCATCTTCCTTCAAGTGTGATAATTCATGCCAAAAAGTTACAAATCGATATTATCTCAATGCAACTTTTTGCAAATGAATAAATAGTTTAAAAACTATGAAAGGTGCGCATCAATATAAGTAACGGCATCATTAACCGTAGCGATTTTTTCAGCTTCTTCATCGGGTATCTCGCAGCCGAATTCTTCTTCAAGCGCCATAACAAGTTCAACCGTGTCAAGTGAATCTGCGCCTAAATCATTTGTAAAGCTTGCTTCAGGTGTAACAAGACCTTCCTCAACGCTTAACTGATCAACAACAACTTTTTTTACTCTTTCAAATGTACTCATTTTTACCTCGTTTAAAATAAAATAATACTAACTATCTGATTATATGAAGGAAAAAATTTTTTTGCAAACATCTTGAACTTAAATTAACAAATATTTACCTAAAAATTTATCCAAAAACCCGCCCCATACAATGAATTCAGGTTTTTTAAAATAACGGGTTATCCTTTTTTAAAATTAAGATAACCCGTTTTTTAATTAAAGTGATTCTTGGAGATACAAAGGTGCATTCAGCTTGATATAAAGTTCATCGCCCTTATTTGCTGTATACATGCTTCCTTTTGTAAAAAGACCTGTCAAAAAGCCGAGCACGGCGCCTGACGGTATGCCGATTGCATAAGCTGTACCTACTTCATCCACAGGGAAGCCTATTGCAGAACCTACGCCAACGCCCAAAACTGCGCCGCCTACCGTATAACCCAAAAGTTTCTTTGCAGAGCTTTTCTTCAAATATCCTTCTAAATCGTTATACACGGTGCCGTCCATAGTTGTTGACTGACCGCCTGCAAGCTCTAACTTATTGAAATTGAACTTAATTGCGCCCGATTTGTTAAGGATTTTCGGCTGTACGATATCTTCAACAGTTGCATAAAATTTACTGTTTGCAGGAATTAAAAGCGTGCCTTCATCCGTAATAACATCTTTTTCATTAACCAAGACAACGCTGTCGCCCACGTTTGCATCTTTTGCTTTATATTTATCGGTAAAAGAAACTTTAAGGATATTTCCTTCTTCAATAACTTTTTTCATATTGGTAATGGTAACCAAATTTGAAGCTGCCTGCGAATGAATTGATAAATGCTCGGTTGAAAGAGTTTTTTCAACTTCTTCGGCTTTGTATTCTTCTTTTACGTTTGAAATGGCATTCTGTAATTTAGCAAGCAATACCGCTGTTTCAGCCCTTGTAATATCCCTATCCGGTTCAAATTGCGCCCTATCAGGATAATTTACAAAAAGATTATATTTAACTGTTTTTGCATAAGCAGCTTTTGCCCATTCAGGAATTTTATCCGTATCCGTAAAATCGTCCAAAATAGATAAGTCATAAATTGTATCCTTCGTAATGTGGCTTACAACAGACGTTACTTCAGATTTTACTATATCTGTTTTGGGTCTGAATGTACCGTCCGGATATCCGTATATAAGCCCTATTTGTTCGGAACGCATAATGTCATCATAAAATTCGGTTTTGACATCAACATCTTCAAACGGATTTTCGATGTATACATCAAGGCTGCTCTGGTTTAAAACTTTTATCAGCATTGAAGTAAACGCAGCTCTTTCAACAGGAGCATTCGGATTAAAATTGTTGTTTGAATCAACCGTCATAATGCCGTTGTCAATCATCTGGTTAATTTCGGCATGCGCCCAGTAATCGCTGCCAATATCGGCGATATCCGCAGCATTTGCCCCGGGAACAAAAACAAGCGTACCAAAAAGGAAAAGCGCTAAAAATAAATTAAAGATTTTTTTCATACTTATCATCCCCTATTCATCCTTACTGTACATTACTACAAAAAACAAGGCATGACAACATGAAAATAAAACTATTCGCCCAAGTTGATTCTTTTTAATTTGCAGGAGGCTTTAAATGATGTCAGTTCTTTGCTGATTTTTGAACTGAAAACATCAAGCGCCAGTTTTTCTGAGAGCATAAGCGCTTTTTCAAAGGTTTTTACAACGGTAAGCGCGGCTTGAGATTTTTTATCATCTGCTACTTTATCCAGAGATTCCTGCATAATTATTGCGCGCAGCCTTACTATCTGCACCATAAAATAATTCAGCTCGCTGCGGTTTACATCCTGCCCCGCAAGTTCTATGCACATTTTTGCGCCTTCAAGGTCGCCTTTTATAATGTTAGCTTCGCACATAAGAATTTGGAACAAAACTTCAAACCAGACCGTGCCGATTTTTGAACTTTGCGCTATTTGAATTGATTTTTCGCAAATTTCAATTGCTTTATCGGAACCTGATATTCTTAATGTCGCTTTTGCGCTGACATACCAGGCAATTAAGGCGCCGAGCGCTATTTTTTCATTTGAAAAATAATTCATCTGTTCCTGACAAATTTCAAGTGCGCGCAGGGGGTCGCCTTCTTTTAAAATGACAAAGGCAAGAATTGTTTTTAATATATTTTTTGTGTAATTATCACCGTTATTATTTGCGTATGTAACAGCTTCAAATAAATCTTCTTTTATATTTTCAAAATCCAGGCGCAAAACCTTGTTAAACAATGTTATCATATTCCATTCGGAAATAAAAAATGTGTCTGTTTTTTTCAATTCTTTTATCAGACTGTGCAATATTTCATCCGACCGGTTGAAAAACCCCTTCATTGTATAGCTGACAGCGCATGAAAGCTTCAGTTTTTTAGAAAGAATTTCGTTTACATTTTTACTGTCTCTAAAGACCTCTTTCTCAACAACGTCCAAAAGTTCAAATGCAAGCGGGTTGCCCTGATATGCGTATGCTTTTGAAAGAACTATGTTTGCGCTTATCCAGGAATCATACAAATCTTCTTTTGAAATAAACGGAAATTTCTTTTTTGTTTTAACGAGTTCATGTAAAACGGGGTTTATTGAAGTATTTACAATATTTATAACTTCCTCAAAATTGCCCGTGTATAACAGAGCTTCCAGCTTTCTTGTTTTTATAAGTGCGGTTTGCACCTGTGTTTTATCGCGTTTTTCATATATAGAAAGCAGATTATCTACCGTTTCAATCACGGCAGGATATTTTTGAGCCAGCATGCAGGCAAACGTCAAATATCCCGACAATTCAATTATTTTTGCGGTATCCGAATTATTTTTAGCCTCCACGATCGCATTTGAAAGATAGCTTATCGCCTGAACAGGATTTTTCTTACAGGTGAGCTTCCCTAAACGTTCATAAATATTATTTTTTATATAAGCTTCATTTGGAAGATTTAACCCTTCAAGATTAACAAGGCTTTGTTTTTGACTGATAATATACAATGCACTGTCGCCTATGGCGGATGCAAGTTTTAAATTTTTTGTCCACAGAGCAAATGCCGTTTGCTTATCACCCGCAGTTTGAGCCAAAAGCGCACATATTGCGGGGGAAGATATTTTTTTTGAAATTAAAACTTTTAAAAGCGCCTGCAAGTATGGTTTTAAGTCAGGGTTATTTCTGGCATGGATATATACATTTGTCCACACAAGGCTGTTTTTAAAACAGTAATTATCCTCATCCGTTTTTTTAATGAAGCCGCCTGTAATTAAGTTTGCCATTGCGCTTTCAAGCTCTGCATCATCCGTGTCGATTACCTTAGAGATAACGGATTTTGTAAATTTGCCGCCAAGAAACGATGCTAAATTTAAAATAACAAACTCAACGGGAGATTTTTCCTTTAGAAAATCAAGCCTGCTGCTTATTATATCTGTCATATTTTGCGGAACAAAATAATCTTCAAATTCTTTTTCAAAAACGTAAACATTATCTTTGAGCAGCAGTTTTTTTGTTTCGATTAAGTGGTATAAAACCTGTCCGGAATACGCCAGATCGCCTTTTGAATTTAAAATAATCTGGTCGGTAATTTTTCTCGGCAATAGTGAAACATCGCCCAGATGTTTTTTTATAAACGCCCGTACAGAGCCTATTTCACGCTTTTTTAGGGCGATATCCAAACAATTTTCTTTGCTTAGAACTTCAGATGGAATATACATATTTAAAGTGTTTTGATTTCTGTAGCAAATTAAAAATTTGGAACCGTCAGAAAAGAAATTGTTTTTAACAAGATAAA
>JAJQDG010000088.1 GCA_021202305.1 Candidatus Gastranaerophilales bacterium | reverse complement strand
TATTCTAAAGATAGACGGAAAAATAAATCTTTGGATTAATAAAATTTTCATCAAAACTCTATAAACTTGTATTAAAACAAGGAGTTTAAAATGGGTGCAGGTGAAAATTTTTATGCAAGTACAGCCCTTAACAAGGGGGATGAGTTTATGCAGAAAAACATGCCGAAAGAAGCGGTAGGCGAATATTTAAAAGCAATGATGCAGACAAAAAAAGATATAAAATCTCATCTCGGTGCTTCAAGGGCATATAAAGAATTGCAAGAATATTCAAAAGCAATCAAGCACCTTGAAAAAGCCAAAAAGATGGCTTCATTTGATTATGAAATATACTATGAACTCGGTCTTAACCACCTTTTAAATACAGAATTTGAAAAAGCAGGAAAAAATTTCAGAAAAACAATAAGATTAAATCCGGATTTTTTAAACGCTCAGGTTCAGCTTGCAATTTCACATGAATTAATGGATGAACCTGATATGGCGCTTAAAATATATGACAAAATAATTGAAGAAAACCCGTCTTATATAAGCGCACACAACCATAAAGCAGGTTTATTGATGAGTTTAGGCTGTTTTGAAGAAGCGGCAAAAATATTTTTTGAAATTTTGAGCGTTAATGATGAATATTATAGAGCGTATTTAGGGCTTGGAATTTGTTTTGACAAAATGGAAAAATACACAAACGCGCTTAGATTTTACAAAAAATATATTGTAAAAAATCCAAAAAACGAAACAACAAAATCTATAGCATCAAGAATAGCGGATATAGTTTCAGCCATAAAACCCAGAGAATACTCTAATTTAAGAGTTATAAAATAATTTTTTCCTCTATGGTTTCCAGGCTGAATGTTGTCATATAAAACAGGTTATTCGGGTTTTTTAACAAGTTCAAAACCATCTTCCGTATATATGGAAACAACGTTTTTTCCGTTTCTTTTTGAATTATAAAGAGCTTTATCAGCTTTTTCTATTATATCTTGCGGAATTTGCCCGTGATCCGGGAATTGGCTTATCCCCATGGAAACCGTTGCGGTAATAACTTTTTCATCATTGGTTGTAATACTTATGGATGAAATATTCTTCCTCAGGCGCTCGGCAATAATGGCGGCGCCTTCTTTATTTGTTTCGGGAAGCATTATCACAAATTCTTCGCCGCCGTATCTTGCAGGAACATCTATTTTTCTTACCGTGGTTAAAATTTGGTTTGAAACTTCCCTCAAAATTTGATCGCCTGCAAGGTGTCCGTGTCTGTCATTTACAAGTTTAAAATCATCAATGTCAATCATGATAAGCGACAAATTGTGTTTATATCTTGTGCAGCGCCTTATTTCGTTTTCAAGGAGAGTCATGAAATGGCGATTAATATACAATTTAGTAAGTCCGTCTTTTGTTGCAAGTTCATATAGTTTTGCATTGTCTATAGCAATAGCAGCCTGATTTGCAAGAGAGGACATAAATTCCAGGTCTTTTTGATTAAAGAGCATATTATCTTTTTTGTTTGAAATATTTATAACTCCAATTGCATCGCCCTTTGCAATCAAAGGAACGCACAAAATAGATTGAACGCTTGCAAGTGAATTTTTAGCAACAAATCTCGGGTCATTTAAACCAAGGTTTGTAATAATTGCCTTTCTTTCAAGGAAAACAGTTCCCGCAATTCCTTCGCCTACTTTTATTTTTGATGTTTGTACAAGCCCCGAGTTTATATTTTCTTCCACGCGTTTATCGCTAAGCCCGTAAACCACTTTAACCTGCAAGGTATTTGTGGAATAATCATAAAGCATCAGGCTGCCTTTTTCCGCGTTTAATATCTCTGTTGCTTTTGACAAAATTACCTGTAAAAGACGCTTGAGGTCATCTATAAAATTTACTGCCTGACTGATATTATAAAGAATTGAAACATTATACAAGGACTGCTGCAGGTCATCTATTTTTTTATTTTGTTCTTTTTGCGCCATTAATTTTATTAAAACCGGTTCTGCATAATCAAATGCACGGTTTAAAAATTTTAAACCTTCCGCAATCTTATCTTCATCGGTTTCGTTTCCCATAAAACAAAAACATACAGGCAAGTTTTCTTCACGGTTAAAAAATGCTCTCATGTATTGGACTTTGCTATCCGCTAACCCGGTCTGGGAAAGAAAACCATTGAACAATTTCCCGTTATCGTTATCGGTCAATTTTATTATTTTATCACTGCTTAAAACAGAAAAAAACGCTTCATTGTCATATTCAAAATATTTATCGGCAAAGGGGGTTTCCGCCGTTGCAACATTTCTAAACGCACCTTTTTCGAGGATAAAAAAATGAATATTTTTAGACTGCAAATATTCGGCAAGAAACCCTGAAAATTTTGAAATCAAATCCGCTGTGCCAATTGCATTGCTGACTATTGCACTCAATTCAAACATTTTATTTAACTCTGTTAAGGAGTTTTCAATAAAGGAAATTTTATCCGTCATTGTTAATTTTTTAAACCCTTATCTTGCATCATACGGGTATTATAAGGTAATATTATAATAATGACAACTTATATCAAATACTTTAAACGAATGAAAAATACGGTTTACAGAACATGCAAAGGGTGCAGAACAGTTAAAAACAGGGAAGAAATGATAAAAATTACGCTTGCCGGGGGTGAAATTTTTATTAATCCGAATTCTTCCGTATTCGGCAGAAGTGTTTACGTTTGTAAAAATGCAGCCTGCATAAAAAACTTAATTAAGACAAAGGGGCTTAAACGCGGATTAAAATTTAACAATGAAGCAAAAATAAAAGCCATAGAGAATATCCTTTTGCAAGATTATTAAAAAATTATCGGATATGTCTTCAAATGCGCCTTTATACGGCATGGAATATTTTTGCAAAATGAGTTTGCAAAAAAGTTAATTTTTCCGCAGAGCCGGCGTGGAGCGTCGGGGCGGTATAATTATCTTGTTAAATTCAAAAGAACATCCTGAGGATAAACTTCATTTATGTTGCCGTTTGAACCCGTTATTATGCAAAATTCAACCCTTTGCCCCGCTTTTGTTATACCTATATCGTCAAAAGAAAGAGCAATTTCAATTGAATCTTTATAAGCATAGCTTACTTTCCTGATAAGCTGCACCTGCCACATGCTGCCAATCGTAGATTTTAAAAGCTGGGGGGGGATTATTTCATGCTCGTTAAAAGAAAAAGATAATTCAAAGCCAAAACTGTTCTCAAGAATGGGATATAAATTTTCCGTTCTTGACGCAATTCTGACAGGACTTGCCATATCAAGATTTTCAGGAATAAAATAAATGTATACCTGATTTTTGATAAAATACAAAGAATTTGCAAGATTATTTTTGCTTAACTCAAATTTAAGATATATATTGTCATCGTCGCTGCCGTAATAAATGCCTTTTATTGTTTTTTTTGCAGAAAAAGACGGAGAATCCGGCAGAAAAATATACCCTGCGTCTGTCCAGGAATTTAAATTAGGGTCAGATATCCCGTCTATTATCGGGGTTATGTGTCCTTTTGGCTGTCTTATCGGCTTTCCGATAATTGAAGCAAGGGGAACATCCAGATGTTTCGGAGTAGGCTGCCCGAGATAAGTATAGACATTTTTAAGATGCGAACGAAAGAGGAAATCAAAAATATGATCATTTGAAGATTCATTTGGTTCGCCATACCACCAGAACCAATCGGAACCCTCGGCAACAAAAACTTCTTCTTTTGCGGCGTCTATTTTTCTTTTTGCTTCAATTATATCTTTATCGTCTTTGGCATTTTGTATTAATTCTTTTGAAACGCGGGCTAAATCATTTCTGGTTTTATCCAAATATATCCAAGCAAGATTTTTTGTAGGCTCGCCTATCCACAAATCAAAATTTCTGTTAATCCAGCTGCCTGAAGCTATCCTATCCAATTTTTCAGGTTTTATACGTTCAATAAAATCGCCGAGCAGAACCGTTTCTAAAGTTTCATCATTTCCTATAAGTTCATAAAGTGTATCTAAAAACTCATTCCCGTCATTTTGATAACTTTCCCAGCAGTTTTCGCCGTCCATGCCTATTGTCAATAAATGCTCCTGCTTGGGAGAAAACTGCAATTTGCTTTGAACCGTTTTTATTTTTTCATAAAAATCATTTGCAGCAACTTTGCCATCGTAATTTCCATAACCGAAACCAACCAGATTAGTAAAAAATGAATCAGCAAACACAACATTTACTTTGTTGTTCTTTGAATTAAATCCGTAGTGTACGCACAAATCAAAGGGTGCTTCAAGGTTGCCCTCAAAATCTCTTGCAAATTCGCGTCCCAGAGTATTTGCTAAAATACCCTCGTCTGTGATTGTCCATTTAACGCCTAATTCATTCAGCATGTTAACGCTTGCCATACTTATGCAGTGTTCCGGAAGCCAAACCCCAAGGGGGCGCTTGCCAAAAACTTCTTCAAAATAATCAAGCGCTCTTAAAGTTTGTTCTTTTGCATCCTGTTCCAAGTATCTGTTTTTTTCGGGCAGATTTTCATTGTAGGCGCAGTTTGACTCATTTATATCCAATAATAAAGGAATTATCGGGTGATAATAGGGGCTTGTTGAAATTTCAATCAAGCCTTCCTGCTGAAATTCCCTATAAGAAGGAATGATTTTTTTTATTATGTCATATTGGATTTCAAATATTTCAAGCCTGTCATCATAAGTATAATTTTTTTGTTTTTCCGATAATTCAGAAAGTCTCGGGTAATTTGGATAGAATTTTTTATCTATCCAGCAAAGAGTATAATTTGCAATGATATCAAAAAACTCCTGCTCGGTAAAATCAGCTATTGAAATATCGTCTTTTGAATATCTTTTATTGTACAATTCGGCATAATAGCTGCGCCGCATAATCATTGTGGAATAATTAACATCAAAGAAATATTGCAAAACGAAATTTTTATCCATTTCGGAAAGCTTGTGTTCTTTTGCGATTAAAAGCCTTGAGTGCAAATCGTGCATGCCGTCCGAATATTTTTGAATTGAATTTAAAAGCACCGGCGAAATGTTAAAATTTAATTTAATTCTCTTATGTTCCCTGCACCTTAAAAGCATGTCAAGATAATCTTTTGAAGCATGCAGCCTGACCCACGGCATAACGAAATCTTCACTGAATTTTTCCTGATAAACGGGTTGATGAAAATGCCAAACAAAGGCTATGTTTAATTTTTTAGTCACTTTTTTTATCCTGTATCTTACGGATTATAACATTTTTCCGATTGATATGTAAACCCGCCTTTAATTGTTATATTATTTTTTGTGTTATAATCGCCTGGGAGAAAACATTATGGAAAAATTTTCACTTACAACGGCAATAGATTATGTAAACGGCGAACCCCACATAGGTCATGCTTATGAAAAAATATTTACGGATATTATTTTCAGGCATTATAAAAAGCGCGCAAAAAAGGCTTTTATGCTGACCGGCACGGACGAACACGGGATTAAACTTCAAAAAACGGCGAAAATTGCAAATGTTGAGCCTAAAGAGCTTTGCGACAAAAACGCAAATGCATTTAAACAAGCGTGGAAATTACTTGATATTGATTATACAAAATTCATAAGAACTACTGATACAGAACACACGGAAAAGGTGCAGGACATTTTTGAAAAACTTCTTGAAAAAGGAGATATCTATAAGCACAAATACACGGGGCTTTATTGCACCGGGTGCGAGTGTTTTTTGTCGGAAAAGGATTTGGATGAAAACGGGTGCTGCCCTGTTCACAATAAAAAACCGGAAATTGTAAGCGAAGAAAATTATTTTTTCAAATTGACAAAATATAAAGATAAAATTGAAGAACATATAAAAACCCACCCCGATTTTATCCGCCCCTCTTTTAGAGTATCCGAAGTTTTAAACCAGCTTGAAAGTATTGAAGATATTTCGGTTTCAAGGGCTAAAGCTAACGTTTCGTGGGGAATTGAAGTAAAATCAGACCCGTCTCAAGTTATATACGTCTGGATTGATGCGCTTTCAAATTATATAACGGCTCTGGGGTATGATACGAAAGGAAATTCAGGCGAAAACTTTAAGGAATTTTGGCCTGTGGATTATCATATAATAGGAAAGGATATTTTAAAATTTCACTCCATATACTGGATTGGCATTTTAATGGCGCTCGGGGTTGAGCTTCCAAAAAGCATTTTTGCGCACGGGTGGATTATGATTGACAAAAGTAAAATGTCAAAATCAACGGGAAATGTTATTTCTCCAAAAAGCGTTATGGAAGCATTTAAACTTGAAAAGCCGGATGCGCTGAGATATTTTATGGCAGCTTCAGCAATTGGCGGCAGGGACGGTAATTATTCCGATGAAGATTTTAAAGAAAAAGTAAACGCTGATTTAGCAAACAATTTGGGGAACCTTTTAAACAGAACCCTGAACATGCTGATTAAATATTTTGATGGTGAAATCAAGGAAGAATTTGTTAACGATAAACTCTGCCTTGAAGCAAGAACGGTTCAAAAAGAGGTTCTGGCTCTGTTTGATGAAATGGAACCCGCGCTTGCCGCGAATAAAATCATTTCACTTTCTGATAATGCGAACAAATATGTGAATGACAGCGCTCCTTGGGCGCTTTATAAAGAAGGCAAAATTAAAGAATGCGGAGAGGTTTTATATACTGTTTTAAATTTAATGATAAAAATTGCCGTTTTAATTGAGCCTTATTGTCCGAATATTGCTTTTGATATGGCATGCCAGCTTAAATTTGATTTGAATATAAGGTTTGATGAAATAAAAGATAATATGTTAAAAATCGGTAAATTGATTGAAAAATCAGAAATTCACCCTGTTTTTTTGAGGCTTGATTCTGAATTTGCGGGCGATAAAAAGAAAAATTAAGGTTCTATTTTCAATACAAAAATCACCCCGCCGGGGCAATTAAGGAATGAGGACAGGGTTTAGGGAGAAATTAAAATTTTTCTTGGCAAATTTCATACAGTAAAATCCTGCCGGCAATTTTTACCGAATAACAATAACTGTTTTAAGTTAAAACCTTCCATCCGGTTTTTCACCGCAGATTTTTGAAGGCGGCACATAATGGTACGCCTGCAATTTACCGGATAATTAAAACTGTCCGTCAAGTTTTTCGCCGCAGAAAATACATGCGCCGTTTTTTAAATTAATTTCAAAAGGATACATTCTTGAAATTAAAAGTTTTCCGCATTTTTTGCAATACGTTGAAGATGTTTCCCTTGTTGAAATATTTCCGGTGTAAACGTATTTTAAACCTGTATCAAGCGCAATTTTGCGCGCATTTAAAAGCGTTTTAAACTCTGTTTTCTTACGGTTTTTAAATTTATAATGGGGAATAAAAGCGCTAAAGTGCAATGGAATGCACGCACCCAAATTTTCTAAAATCCATTCGCACTCATTTTTTATCATTTCGTAAGAATCATTTTCGCCTTCAATTAACATAGTTGTTAATTCCACATGACAATTTGTTTCTAAAACCGTATATTTTATTGTTTCAAGCACGGGTGCAAGAGATGCAAGACAATTTCTCCTATAAAAATTTTCACTGAAAGCTTTTAGGTCAATATTTGCCGAATCCATATATTTATAAAATTCAAAAGCAGCATCTAAATTCATAAATCCTGATGTAACTGCCGTTGTTTTTATGCCTTCTTTTGCGCACAATTTTGCCGTATCAAGCGCATACTCAAAAAATACAATAGGGTCATTATACGTAAATGCAACATATTTAAGAGAATATTTTTTTGCAATATTTACAATATCAAAAGGGAGTATTTTTTGGCCTATTTTTGGAGAAGCAGTATTTTTTGTAATATGCCAGTTCTGGCAAAATTTACACCCCATGCAGCACCCCAATGTGCCAAAAGATAAAATTTTACTGTTCGGGTAAAAATGATAAAGGGGCTTTTTTTCGATAGGATCTATTGAAAGCCCTGTGTTATATCCGTACGTTACAGAATTAATTTTGCCGTTTTTATTTTCTCTGACATAGCAAAACCCTTTTTGCCCCTCCGCCAAAATACATTTTCTCGGACATATAAGGCATTGAATTTTACCGTTTACATTATCTTGAAATTGCATAAAATTATTATAATAAAATCAGGCAAATTAACAAAACAAATATAAAACCTTGTGATATAATAAACTGATGAACAATATAAAAAACGCTTCGGTTGCAGGGATATTTTATCCCTTAGAAAAAGATGAACTGGAGAAAATCATAGAAAGTTTTGATAAAAGTGCGGATTTTTCAACCCGTGCCGTCATAGTTCCGCATGCGGGGTACATATATTCAGGCTCTCTTGCAATGAAAGGAATAGCCGCGCTTGACAGGAACGTTAAAAATATATTCATTATTGCACCCGCACACAAAGTTTATTTTACGGGGCTTTGCGTTTCAGAACATGACCTGTGGCAGACGCCTTTTGGCACAATTCAAATAAATCAAGAAATTTGCGCTGAATTAAAGCGTGATTTTCAAGTAAATACAAATAATGAAGCATTTGAACATGAACATTCGATTGAAGTTCAAATACCATTAATTCAAGCGCTTTTTAATGATGTAAAAATTGTTCCCGTCTTAACGGGCAATAAAGCGCATTTTGTTTCTGAAATAATTTCTGAATATTATCAAAATAAAGAAAATGCGTTTATAATTTCATCCGACCTGAGCCATTTTTTAAAATACGATGAAGCAAAAAAAGTTGATAATCTTACCTCTTTTATGATTGAAACTTTAGATACCGTAAATTTTAACCCTCATCAGGCATGCGGTGCGGCGGGGGTTTTAGCCCTGTGCGATTTTGCCCGTAAAAATAATTTTTCAATGATTAGACTCGGCATGAAAAATTCAGGCGATGTTACAAACAATAAAACTCAAGTGGTAGGCTATGGCGCATGGGGTCTTTATGAAGGCAAAAAAAATGAATTTATAAAAAAATATTATTCCGATTTGGTTCTTGAAATATGCAAAAAAAGCATACAGGAAAATAAAAAAATAAATGTAAGAATTTTAGGCGGCAAAAATGATGACAAATTGTATCCTGCCGTTTTTGATGAAACGGGTGCAAGCTTTGTAACATTAGAAAAAAACGGACATTTAAGAGGATGCATTGGTTCAATAATTGCGCACAAAAGTTTATATTCCGATTTAATTTCAAATGCAAAAGCAAGCGCATATAATGACCCGCGTTTTAATCCTGTCAGCTTAGAAGAAATAAATGAAATAAAAATTGCGGTTTCGCTTTTGTCAAACCCGATGCCGATTGAATTTGGCAGTGAAAATGAGCTTTTAAATGAAATTCGGGCGGAAATTGACGGGATTATTATCAAAGATAAAGAAAAAAGAGCCGTCTATCTTCCTTCTGTTTGGGAGCAGATCCCCGACAAAAGAATGTTTCTGAACTCATTAAAAATAAAAGCGGGCTTTTCTGAAAATTATTTTTCCGAAACTTTTGAAGCTTACCGGTTTGAAACGGTTTATATTAAAGAGTAAAATAAAAAGACCCGATTTTGAAACTATTGCAGTCAGAGATAGTAAAAAACTAAGACTTGCACGCCGCCTTTTAATTTAATTCCGTATTGCAGGTTAGAGATTGTAAAAATTTAAGACATTTGATTATTGCATAGTCCCATATTTTGATTTTAGGGAAAGAATATAATTTTTTGCATCTTTTTTTGTATTTATAATTCCTTCAAGCTGGAGTTCCTTTATTTCTTCAATGATTTCCTTTAAAATCGGAGAAGGCGGAATTTCAAGAATTTGCATGATTTCGTTTCCGTCCGTTAATTTTGGCATAGTCCGCATTTTTGGGGCAATTTCTTCATATTTTTTCTTTAAAAATTCAAGATTTGAAAGATTTTTTTCAACCATTTCATCCGTAACGGCTTTTCCTTTTGCGCTTAATCTGTCTGCGCGTGCAAGCTCTATTAAATCCATGGTATCGCCGCCTATCTTTCTTACAAAACGGATTATCGCTTTTTCGGTTAAATCGGGACTTGCCATTAAGGCAGAAGGATAAATATGGTATTTTATCATTTTTGAAATATATTCAATTTGGCGGTTAGAAAATTTGAGCCTTTTTAAAATCGGAATAACCTTTTTACCGCCTTTTTCATCATGCCCTATGAAACGGTGGCGCCCTTTCTCCCGGTCAATTGTCCAGCAATCGGGCTTTGCTAAATCATGCAGCAGGGCAGCAATTTTTAATTCGGGCTTATTAATGCGTATATTTTTTACGGTTTCAACGGAATGATGAAATAAATCCAAATGATGATGAGAATTTGGCGGAATTTTTTTAATCTCCGTAAAAACGGGAAAAATAACTTCTAAAATCCCTGATAAATCCATGTTTAAAATTGCTTCCGGCAAAAAATCGCCCTGAAACGTTTTAATTAATTCTTGATTAATGCGTTCCTTTGAAACATTTTCAAGTTTTGAGGCATTTTCTTTTATAAAGTTAAAAACACTTTCGTCAAGTTTAAAACCCAATACCGAAGAAAATCTGTATGCTCTCAGCATTCTAAGATAATCATCCGATAAGTTAGATAATTTATACGTGCGGATAATTTTATTTTCATAGTCTTTTTTCCCGCCGTTTTTATCAACCGTTTCGCCCGTTTTTAAGTTATACAT
>JAJQDG010000086.1 GCA_021202305.1 Candidatus Gastranaerophilales bacterium | reverse complement strand
ATATCTGAATGTTCCAAAATTTTAAAACTTTTTGATAAAATAAAAGTTATGGATAAAAAATACCTTATTGAACTTGAATTTGACAGGGTTTTAACGGCGCTCTCCGCCTGTACAAACACTGAAGCAGGGCATAATGCGGCGTTAAATATTGTTCCGTATTCAAAAAAAGAAGAAATTAAACACTCTCTTTTATTAACAGGCGATGCAAAAAAAATCTTAAATGAAAACGGTATAAACTCATTTCCTGTTCAATTTGCAGCCAATCCCGATAAAATTTTAACTTCTTCAAGATTATCTGTCCAAAATATTATTGATTTGGCAAAAACACTCGAATCGTCAAGAAAATTAAAAAATTATCTTTCAAAAAACGATTCTGTGCTTAAACAAGATTTTTTTCATCTTCTTATAAGCGCAAAAGAACTTGAAGAAAAAATAAATAATGTTTTTGATGAAAATTACAATATTAGAGATAACGCCACCTCTGAATTAAAGCGTTTAAAAACTTCCCTCGGCGCGCAAATTGACAACCTGCATTCGTCAATAAATTTACTCTTAAAAGACAGCTATTTTGCAAACTGCCTGCAAGATACAATTTATACAGAGCGTATGGGGCGCACGGTTTTTCAGGTAAAAGCGGCTTTTAAATCTAAAGTGGCAGGAATTGTGCATGATGTTTCATCTTCTAATCAAACATTTTTTATTGAACCAAAATTGCTTGTTCCTATAAACAATACTATAAGACAGATTGAATGTGAAATTGAAGCAGAGATTGAAAGAATTTTATACAGTCTTTCGGCGGAATTTTTAAAGATTAAAAATGAGCTTATTCTTGCATATAATTCAATTGTTGAACTTGATGTAATTTTTGCAAAAGCAAAATATTCGATTTTAACAAATTCAATAGCACCTTTAATAACCGAAAAGAAAGTTATAAAGCTTTTTCAAGCGGCTCATCCCCTGCTTATAAATTCTAAAACACTAGTAAGAAACGATTTTGAAATAGGCGAAAAATATAAATCTCTATTAATTACAGGCTCTAATACAGGCGGTAAAACGGTAATGATGAAAACAGCCGGGCTTGCCGTTTTAATGGCTGAATCAGGCATGGAAGTCTGCGCTTTGCATGCGGAAATATACCCTTTTAAAAATGTATTTTGCGATATAGAAGAAAAACAAGACATTGCTCAATCATTGTCTACTTTTTCGGCGCATATTAAAAATATTGCGGCAATAATTGATATGGCAACACCCTTTGATGTTGTTCTTTTTGATGAATTAGGCTCGGGAACCGACCCGGCGGAAGGCGCCGCGCTTGCAAGAGCCATTCTTGAATTTCTTGCAGAGAAAGATGTGATAACAATTTCTACAACTCATTTAGGCGAGCTGAAGGTTTTAGAATACGAGAATGATTATTTTAAAAATGCCTGTACGGAATTTGACTCAAATACTATGAAACCCCTGTACAAACTGACAATAGGTCTTGCGGGCAATTCTTACGCAATTGAAATAGCACAAAATTACGGGCTTAAAAAAGAAATCATAGATTCTTCACGAAAAAATTTGAACATAAATTCAAACAAAGAAGAAAATGTTTTTAATAAAATTCAAAACCTGCACAAGGAAATAATGCAGGATGCCAAACAAGCCGAAGAAACAAAAACAAAACTTTCTGAAAAAGAAGAAGAATTTAATGCCAAATTAAATGAAATAAAAGAAAAAAAGAAAAAAACCCTTGAAAATTTCAAGAAAAAATACAGAGCAGATTTTGAAAAAGCCCGTCAGGAAATAAAAACTGTAGTCGACGAATTGTATAAAGAAAAATCTGAAAAGGCTGCAAGAAGGGCTTATTCACGGGTTGCAAAAATTGAGGAACAATTAAGAAATGAATTTAAAAAAGATGAAGATGACCTTGAGGGTAAATTTTTGCCTGTTGATTGGAATGAAATAAAAATAGGGCAGTGTGTTCTTGTAAAAAAGATTAATCAGCCCGCAGTTTTAAATTCAATGCCGGATTCTAAAGGCATGGCAGAAATTTCAATAGGACTTATTAAATCTAAAATTCATAAATCCAAACTTGCTAAAACCGATAAAAAATTAAGCAAGGGAATAAAAAAACTTGAAGTATCGTTTGATGATTTTCATAACAATGCTTCCTTTTCGCCAAAAGTTGATTTAAGAGGCATGCGCGCAGATGAAGCAATTGATAGTTTGGAACATCATCTTGATTTAGCAATTCGCCGTAATATTTGCCAGTTTACGATAATCCACGGGCATGGCACGGGTGTATTAAAAAAAGCGGTTCGGGAATATTTAACAAACAGTCCCTATGTTCTTAAATTTCGTTCAGGAACAGATGCCGAAGGCGGCGAAGGTGTATGTATAGTGGATGTGAAATAATCCCCGTTAATAAATTAGAATAGCCCGCAGTAAATAAATGAGCTATTCTAATTCACGTTTAATAGGATTTTTAAATTTTGTCGTAGCTCCCTGAAAGAGAAGCTCAATTTCGCCCGTGGGGCCATTTCTTTGTTTTGCGATTATTATTTTTGCCTTATTTTTAAAATTCGGATTATCTTTATCGTAATATTCTTCCCTGTATATGAACATTACAACATCTGCATCCTGTTCAATTGCGCCTGATTCTCTTAAATCCGAGAGCATGGGGCGCTTATCGTTTCTTTCTTCAACTTTACGCGAAAGCTGGGATAAAGCAATAATCGGAACATCCAATTCGCGCGCAAGCGACTTTAAATTTCTTGAAATGGCTGAAATTTGTTGTATTCGATCCTGAGAACTCCTATCGTCAATTAATTGCAGATAATCAATTACAACAAGCCCTAAATCCGGACGTTGAATTTTTAACCGTCTGCATTTTGCTCTGATATCAGAAACGCTCAATCCCGCACTGTCATCGATGTATAAAGGACTTAAATGCAATTCATCCATTTTGTCTGCAATTTTTTGCCAGTCATTCATACTGATATCGCCTATACGAACGCGCTGGGCATCAATTTCGGCTTCCGAGCATAAAATTCTTTGTACAAGCTGCACTTTAGACATTTCAAGCGAAAAAACCACAACCGGAATTTTGTGCCTTATGGCAGCATTCTGGGCAATGTTAAGGGCAAATGCAGTCTTTCCCATTGAGGGTCTTGCAGCTAAAATAATCAAATCAGAACGCTGAAAACCTGCCGTGAGCGCATCAAGGTCGTAATAATCGGAAGGAATACCTGTATAAGTGCCTTTGTTGCTGCATTTATATTCAAGCTGCTCAACGGTTTGAGGTAAAATTGACGAAAGGGTTTCAAGCTGCCCCTGAGTTTTTTCCTGAGCAATTTCAAATATCATTTTTTCCGCATATTCAAGCGACACGGAAGATTCGGGATTTTTAAACGATTCTTCAATTATCAGGGAGCCTGCATTAATCAGCTCTCTTTTAAGTGCATTTTCTTTAATAATATTAGCATAATATTCAATATTTGAAGTTAAAACGGTATCTATAATAAGGTCATTCAGGTATTCTCTGCCGCCGATTGAATCAAGTGAATTTTTAGAATTAAAATATTCGGCAACAGATAAACAATCAATAGGTTTATTTTGATTGAACATAAACAGCATAGCTTCATATATTAATTTATTTCTCGGGCTGTAAAAAGAATTCGGGCGCAAAATTTCAACAACTCTGTTCATTGTTTCACCCGAGTTAATCAAAATTGCCCCTAAAACCGCTTCTTCTGCTTCAATACTGTGAGGCGGAAGTTTCTGCGTATATTTTTCAGATTTTTGAACAACCATAAGGACAGTATAAAATAAAATAATCTTTCAAGGGGGCATTTGTAACATTTTAATAAGAGAGAATGCGGAAAAACCCAAAAAATGCGGGAATGAGCTTATCGGCTGCGGCGGAAATGAGCGACAAGCCGCTCCTGCTTCCGCAACCGAACGCTCCCGCTCCCGCAGACAATTTTTTGAGGTTTTTCAAATCCGACGATAAGTTGTGTGAGATCAAGGCTGTGTGTGGGATAGCACACAGCCTGGATCGAAACCGTACCCCTGAGTTTGCGGGAAATTTTTAGTTTTTAAAGCAGCCTCAAAATAAGCTTAAAACCATACTAAAGTATAAGAAAAATCTAACTAAAGAATGATTTAAAAATTTGGTACAAAAGTATATTATAAGTTTGTAAAATCCAACTATGATTTATATCTAACTGGTGATGGCAATACAGTGGAGCTTGAGAAATCAGCTCCTTTTTTTTTATTTTTATAGTATAATTTTTCTATCAGAAGTTGGGGGGATTTATGCACGGTGTTATTTTAGCTGGCGGTTCAGGCTCCAGATTGTGGCCTTTATCAAGAGAATTGTATCCTAAGCAGCTTTTAAAAATAAATACGGAAAAATCGCTGTTAGAAGCAACCTACACAAGATTGCTTCAAATCATGGATGAAAAAAGCATTATAAATATTACAAACAGAAAACATTTGTCCGATGTAAAATCTCAGCTAGATGTTATTTCAAAAAATGTTACTTTGCTGTCCGAACCGGTTTCAAAAAACACTGCTCCTGCGGCTGCTGTTTGTGTTAAATATATTATGGACAAAAAAGGCGACGACCTTGTTTTAATTCTTCCTTCCGATCATTTAATAAAAGATAATAAACTGTTTGCAAAAACAATTTCTATCGGCGAAAAATACGCAAAGGAAGGCTATATTGTTACATTCGGCATTACTCCCTCCAGCCCGCAGGAAGGGTACGGCTATATTAAAACAGGAAAAGATTTAAACAAAAAAGAAGCTTTTACCGTAGCAGAATTTAAAGAAAAGCCTGATGAAAAAACCGCAAAAAAATATTTTAAATCAGGAAAATATTATTGGAATTCCGGAATTTTTCTTTTTAAGGCTTCAATTTTTATGAACGCTCTAAAAGAATATGCTCCTGAAATTTATTCAATCGCTCTGGAATTTAATTTTAAAAAAAATAGCGAAATTGATTTTATGAAATTTGATAAAATGCCGTCCATTTCACTTGACTATGCAATAATGGAGCATGCTAAAAATATTGCGGTTGTTCCCCTTTTATCGGATTGGAACGATTTAGGGTGCTGGGAATCAATATATGATATCAGTAAGAAAAATAAAGAAGGCAATGTTAATATCGGTAACGTTATTTCAAAAGACTGTAAAAATTCCATGCTTTATTCTTCAGACCGTCTTATTGCAGGCGTAGGGCTTGATAATGTACTTCTGGTTGAAACCGCGGATGCAGTATTAGTGTGCGATAAAAATAAAACGCAGGAAGTAAAATACATTTATGAAAAGTTAAAAGAGGCAAATAACGAAACTCACCGCATTCACACGACCGTTTACCGCCCCTGGGGATATTACACTGTTTTAAATCAGGGTGAAGGGTATTTAACAAAAATGATTTGCGTTTCTCCGAGGGGGCAATTGAGTTTACAATCCCACAATTTTCGCTCCGAACACTGGGTAGTATTGAAAGGAACCGCAAGAGTTACTCTGGATAACAAAACTTATATTTTAAAGCCGGGTTCAAGCATTGATATTCCTGTTAAAATCAAACATTCTCTTGCAAATCCGTACGATGTCGAGCTTAAAATTATTGAAGTTCAAAAGGGTGATAAATTAGTTGAAGAAGATATTATCCGCTACAAGGATATTTACGGGCGCACAAAAGCGTAAATAAGGCTGCGGATGCGTGTCTGAATAAAATTAAGTTTATCCGTTTTTGAACATGGCGGAAAGCAAGTAAAGCCGGTTTTGCCTGAATAAAATTAAGGTGCTATTTTCCGATACAGAATTTATCAAAAATACTGTCTAAAATTTCGTCGTTTACAACTTCTCCGCAAATTTCGCCCAAAGAAACAAGCGCCGATTTAATATCAATTGAAATTAAATCAATTAATTCATTCTCTTTTGCGGCAAAAAGGGCATTTTCAATTGCAAGAAGGGCATTTTTTAAACTTTCCTGCTGCCTTTGATTTGTGGTAAATTCATTTGCATCTATATTAATATCTGTCAGGCATTCTTTTATTTTTTCTTTTAAAAGTTCAATATTTTCGCCTGTTTTAGAGCTTATAGACACGGAACCCGCATAAGTTTTATTTGAAATATCGGACTTTGCAGCAACAAAAATTCTTTTTTTATTTTTTATTTTTGAAAAAATTTCCTCGTCAAAAGGTGTTATGCCTTTTGCGCCGTCATATAGCATTAAAACAATATCGGCATCCAGAGCTGCATTTTTTGCCTGTTCTATTCCGATTTTTTCAACCATATCCGCATTTTCATTTTCCCGAATTCCCGCAGTATCAACTAAAGTGGCGCAAATTCCGTCTATTTCAAATGTTTCTGTAATAATATCGCGGGTGGTGCCTTCAATTTCCGTTACTATCGCGCGTTTTAATCCTAAAAGCGCATTGAAAAGCGAAGATTTTCCGACATTCGGGCGCCCTATTATTGCTATTTTTATGCCTTCGCGCAAAATATTGTGCGCAGAGGCGTTTTTCAAAACTTCTTCAATCTTTTCTTTAACAGGTACAAGAGCATTAATTATCTCCAAATGTGAAACCTCGGCAACGTCTTCCGGAAAATCAATTGAAGCTGTTATTTTTGCAAGAATTTGAATTAAAGTATTACGTAATTCTGAAATCATTGAAGAAAGCGCGCCTGAAAGATTCAATGCGCTTTTTGAAGCGGATTTTGCACTTTTTGCATTAATCAATTCTAAAACGGCTTCTGCTTCGGTTAAATCCATTTTGCGGTTTAAAAACGCGCGCTTTGTAAATTCGCCCTTTTGAGCGTATCTTGCGCCTTCATTTAATATAATTTCCAATATTTCTTTTATAACAACGGGAGAACCGTGGGTTTGAAATTCAACAACATCTTCGCCCGTAAAACTGTTCGGAGATTTAAAATATAAAACAACAGCCTCATCAATTTTTTTATTTTTATAAATAATCCAGCCGTGATTAATTTTGTTTGGAATAATTTTTTTTTCAAATATTTTTTCGGAAATACTTAGTGCAAATGAACCCGAAACCCTGATTATTCCAATGCCCCCAAATCCGATTGGCGTTGCAATTGCGGCAATTGTATCAAAAAAGTTACTCATAATTGTAAATATTACCATGTTTATTATAAAATCGAAAGTGAAATTAAGTTAGAGGATTACATAAACAAGTATGGATTTTACCGCATTAACAATACAATTTTTAAAAATGATTGCCGATATGGTAGGCAACTGGGGCTTAGCAATAATTGTTTTAACCGTTATTATCCGTCTGGCGCTCTGGCCTGCAAATGTTTCGCAGCAAAAATCAATGAAAAAAATGCAGGAAGTGCAGCCAAGGATAAAACTTATACAGGAAAGATACAAATCAAACCCTGAAATGATGCAGCAAAAGATGATGGAATTCTGGAAAGAAAATAAGGTCAATCCTATGTCAGGGTGCTTGCCCATGCTTATCCAGCTTCCAATATTCATACTTTTATATTCTGCTTTAATGAGTCCCATGTTTATTGAACAAGCCGGTAATGCAAATTTTCTTTTTATAAAAAGGCTTGATGCCACAATAAGAAGCAATGCGGGTCTTTCAGGCGACGGAAATTTTCAGGTTGACGGTTTTGTCCGTCTGCAATCCGGGAAATTTGCCACAGTTTATTTAAAAGACGGCAAAGTATTAAACGATGTTAAAATCAGCCAGCCGCAAAAGGCTGTTTCCGTGCAGGGCGATATAACGGCAGGAACCCCGATGGATATTAAGCTTCAAATTGACAGCTTAAACCTTAATTTTTCTACTCTTAATTCTATTGAAAAAGTTGAAACGAAAGTTTCAAACGCTCAAACAAGAGAAACAGAAGATGTTACATTCAAGCGCGAAGGCGATATTTTAATGGCGCAGGTGCCCACTATTAAAGCAGCTGAGCAAATTCACTTTGATGTAATTTTATTGCTTGTCCTTTTTGTATTAACCATGGTTTTAATGCAAAAAATTATGATGGCAGCCCAAAATACAAAACAAGACCCTTCGCAGGCTGCAATTCAAAAATCAATGACAACGGTCATGCCGGTTATGATTACTGTAACTTTTCTTTTTGTGCCGATTCCTGCGGGCGTGCTTTTGTATCTTGTTACGTCTAATATTTTTCAGATATTCCAGACGGTTATTATAAACAGGCAGATTGAAAACGAAGATAAAAATAAAAATCTTAAAAAACCGTCAGAAGCCGTTATTGATGCAAAAATTTCTAAAGAAGGGGAATAAAATGGTAAATACGTTTGAAGGTAAATTAACCGCAAAAGAAACAGACAAATTTTGTATTGTAATTTCCAGATTTAATGATTTTATCGGCTCAAAACTTTTATCGGGTGCGCTTGACGCTTTCATCAGACATGGCGTAAAAGAATCCAACATAGATGTAATATGGGTACCCGGAGCCTTTGAAATTCCGCTTTTGTGTAAAAAAGCGGCAAAAAAAGGGTATAGCGCTATTGTTGCTCTCGGCGCAATTATAAAAGGTTCAACACCTCATTTTGATTATGTTGCAGCTGAATTGTCAAAAGGAATTGCAAATGTTTCGCTAACCGAAAATATTCCTGTTTTATTCGGTGTTTTAACTACGGATAATATTGAACAGGCAATTGAACGCGCCGGAACAAAAGCGGGCAATAAGGGCTTTGAGGCTGCAAAATCCGCAATTGAAATTGTAAATTTGCTGAACGAAATTTAAAAAGAGTGCCGAAATTTCCGCAAATTTCGGACGTTATTCAGGTAACAGATGAACGGGGCTTTATTTTTGGCTTAAAATTAAATTTGACTGTATTGTAATGCCGCCGCCTTGCTAAAGGGAATTTTATTTTGGCTTGAAAATTACATGCAGGGTATTATTTTGGCATAAATACTCTGTATTGAAGCGCATTTTGATATTTTACAGGCAAATGCGCCCAGTCAAAAAGAATTACGCCGCTTGATTTTAGCGCCCTTGAAACGCTGATTTGTTTTAATAAATCCTCGGGTTCGGCATCAAGAAACCCTACAAAAAGCCCCGTAATAATTTCGGTTTTTCCTTCTACATTTGATTTAACACTTTTTAATATTTTTTGAAAAAGCTCATTATCCGCCGTCATTATAAGCGGCGTAACAGCATCAATTAAATCATCTTTTGTCCATTGAACCCAATCTTGCTGTTTTGTTTCAAGACAAAGTTCATAATCGGGAAAAACAACGGAAGAAAGCATTACACCTTTTGGAACGGTATCTCTTATATTTTTTACATAATCATAAATCTTATTTTGTCTGTATAAATTCCAGCTTTGCCACAGAGGTGTATCCGGCTCAATTTCAACAGGGTCAACCTCATTTAACTCCATAAATTCGTTTCTTGCAAATTCGCTGTATCCCCAATTTGATTGCTTAAAGTTGGCAACATCCGGTCTTTGTGCGCTGGGATAGCGGGTGTAATCCAAATTAATGCCGTCAGGAGCATAGTTTGTAACAATTTCGGCGATTAATTCATTCAAAAAAGTCCTTACATCAGGATTAGCAGGGTCAAGAAAATATCCCCCGTGTTCAACTTTATGGCTGACATAATCTTCAGAGTCATAATTTGCAAGATTTTTGTTTCCCCAGGAAGGATAAACAGCAAGAACGCTCGAAGAATCATTCAGCGGATAATTGTTTCCGACATAAAAAGATTCAAACCAACAGTGTATTTTAATGCCCCGTTTATGAGCTTCATCAATATAAATCCTTAAGGGGTCATACATTAAAAATTTCGGATTTTGCAGGGTCAATCCGTATTTTTTCATGACTTTGCTCGGATAAATTGTATACCCGTGAAACCAGGTTTCTAAAAATATTTCATTAATTCCTGTTTTTTGAATATTATCAAGTGTTTTCCTTATTTCAAAAACATTTTTCTCAACAGGGCGCAGCCAAACACCTTTAAATTCAGTTTCTATATAGGGAAGTGCATATTTTATGGCAAGATTAGAAAGGCTGACGGATGATTCAGCGTAACTCTTTTTTAAATTCTCTCTGGCGCGTTCTGCTTTTTTTAATTCGGATTTAGCCTTTTTTAAATAGAATGCGGCTTTTTTATCTTCATCGCCGCTTTTTTTTGCGTTATCAACAAAATCTTCCGCATCTTCCAAACGTTCTTTTGCATTAAAAATATAGCTGTCAGGAGTTGTATATGCAATAAGGGTGCTTCCGTCAATTATAATATTTGTGCCGATTTTTAAATTGTCTTTAATCCATTTTTTGCTTGAACCATGACCTGAAATTACAAAGCCGTCTTTAGGGATAACCGAATCTGCACCGGTCAGGCGCACAACTATGCCGTTTTCAACGACTGCTTCCGTACCGAATTCATTAGTGCCTGTGGAATAGGCAAATCCCGGGAAATACACAACTAATTGCCCGGGGCCTCTGTATCCGGGGTAATTCATTCCGGCGCGGTTAATTATTTCGCTTGGATACATTGCGCTTATTCTTCTGTTTTCAAAAGATAAAATTTGGTGATATTCGCTTATTTCCTGCTTAATTTCGGCAAAAGGATCCAATAGGGTTATTTCTTGCGAAAAAGCCTGAATACCCCCCATTAATAAAATAATTCCGCTTAATAAAAACTTTTTCATGATTATTCC
>JAJQDG010000096.1 GCA_021202305.1 Candidatus Gastranaerophilales bacterium | reverse complement strand
CTGTAAAAAATACACTTGAAAATGCTTGCGCCGAAGGCAATTGAAACATCATTCAACCTTTGCATAAAAGATGTTGTAATTAAGTACCTTGCATCTATTTCATCATTTGTAAATACGTCAAATTTTTTCTCAAAAACAACATCTTCAAGTTCCGTATGTTTTAATTTCAAACTCGGAGAAATGTGCATGAACGTATCGGCTTGAATAATTGTATGAGATGTAAAATCTTTGTTCATATCAACTTTAAGTATCACGCCGTCAAACAAAATTTCTTCATATCTGCGTTTGCCGCGGCGTACTACTTTTCTAAATTCTCCTTCTATAATTTGATATTTTACATCTTTATATTCGCCCTTGAATACATCATCAAATGATGACCTATCATATGGCTTAACAAAAGCGGACTCCAAAAAAAACGGTTCATATATAGTATTGTGCGGATTTTTTAACCATTTGAGCTTGCCAAAAACCGAACAAATGATAGGCATAATCCTATCTTTAAGATTGCGCGTAAATTTAATGGATTCAAATTCAAATAGTGCAAACCCAACGACTATTAAAGCTAAAGTTCCAAAACCGGCAATTTGATCATCTATATTATATCTGCTTTTTAGTGCAATCATTAAACAAAAAAATACAAATGCAAGACCAAAAAAAGAAATTGCCAGAAAAATTGCTTTTCTCAGCGTTCTCTTTCTTTCTGCTTCCAACGGCAGAAGTATCGGGAGAAGCTTTGATTTATATTTTTCGCAAAATTTACTTTTTAATTCCTGCCTTCTGCACTCATCTGCATTGTTTTTCAAAATGATATCCCCTATTTAAGATTTCATGTTTATAAAATTAAAATTGTGTCTTTTTCAAGCCAAATGCTCATAGTGGAACATACTTCCCGCATTTTTTATTAATGATACGCAAATGCAGTAAGTGTACGCACATATGATACGATTTATCCAATATATCAAAACCAAAAGCAAGAGGACTCATTTAAACAAAGTATTATCTATGCGCCTTTTTTGCTGTATTCAAGGGCGCCTTTAAAATCATTAAAAGAAGGTGTTAAATAAACAGTATTACTTGAAGGCAATTCAGGAATAATAACCGGAGGCTCGCTTTTAACAAAAGTGTCCTGAGTTAAAATTTCGTCTTTTTTACCAAATTTTTTCATAAGCCCGAATGTAACAAGGGCAGCACCCGCTGCAGATAAAATTCCCGTAATGATGAGATTTTTGCGGTTTGTTTTTATAAGGCGCGCAATCCTTTCTTCAAGCTCTTTGATTTTGCTTGCATCGCGTTTGGATGCTTCTGCCATTTCCTGAATTTTATTATCTATATCGGCTCTGCCTGCTTTACCGATTTTTCCTATAAGAACGGCTCCTATACCAGTCAAGGCGCCTGCGGCATAAGCTTTTAATCTGTCTGTTAAATCTTTTGACTGGCGATTTTCAATTGTAGTTTTAATATCTTCATCAGAAACAGCAAGAACATCCTCTTGAACCGGTGCAGAATAATCCGGCTGCAGATGAAGGGTTCTGTATGCTTCATAGGAGCTTTTGCCGTCAGGATGCAAGTTTCCGTTTGTTTTCCAGCCCGTTTCAAGATTTTTTAAATTAGTAAATATGGTTTTCTTTGTATTATTGTCAGCGCTAACCGAAGATTTCATGGCTTCTGTTAGTTCTGCCGATAAAATGCCGTCTTTTAAATCACGCGCAAAACCTTTGTATTTAAAATCGTACTGTTTGGAAAGTTCATCCCAATCATCCCAATTATCCGGAAGTTCTTCGCCTGAATTTTTCTTTTCTTTAATAAATTCGGAATATTTTTTTGCAAAATCTTCAAACAAACTGCTGTCGTATGAATCACCGTCTGCAAAAATGGAAAACTCTTTCTTTACTGCTTCAAGCGCATTTTTATCGCCGTATGCATAAGCCTTTATTATGGGCTCAACCTGCGATTTTAAAAGGTTAAATTCATGAGTTGTTTTATACGATGTGGCTTTTTCGGCTTCGCTTTCAATTCTCGGGTCAAAGTTTTTCTGCGCCAAACCCTGTGTATTTGCAACAATCGGGGTACAATAATATTTCATTGCTTCAAGGTCGGTAAGCCCGCACGGTTCAAACCTTGAAGGAAATACGGCAGCATCTGCTGCACTTGCCATGGCATAAGCAGGCGCCCAGCCGTCTATATGAACAACCCGCCCCTGTAAATCAGGGTCTTTTAACATATTTGTTATTTTGGCTTCAATTTTTTTGGATTCATCACTGCCGTCAAGCCCTGCACCGATAATCAGAATTGCATTTTTGCCTTCTTCGGTCTTTGCAAATTTTTCAAATGCATCAAGCGTAATATCAAATCCTTTTTGTGTATCGGCTCTGCCCCAGGATACAAAAAGCGGAACTTCATCACCCTTGCCCTGATATTGGATTTTTTCAATTAAATCCTGTCTTATAACGGGGCCGTCATAAACACCTTTTGCTTCCGGATTAACCTTCACGGTTTTATTCGGGTTGCCCGAAATAATAGTAGTATCGCTGGCAGACAGCCTGTGCAAGAGATTGGCTTTATTGTAGTTTTTAACCTCTCTCATTTCTTCGTAAGTAGGATTATCGGGATAGATTTTAAATGCAGGATAACTGCCCCCAGGAATAACGGCTGCATTTTTGCCGATAACGGGTTCTTCATCTGATTGTTTGCCGTTTTCGCCATTGAATAATACAATTGTATCTTTATCCTTGCAATCTTCGTTATACCTTTCATTAGGTAATTTTTTTGCTGCATTGATTGATGTATCATTCAACGGGTTTAATATTCCGTGGAAACTGCCTTCATCATAAAGCTGTTTTAAATTATCGTGAATGTTGTGTGCCGATTGAGGATTTTCTGCAAGACTTTTTGCATATTCTTCCGCAACAACGGTCAGCGCTTTTACATATCCTTCGCCGTTTGCGCGCTCTTTTTTAGCATAATAAATCGGTATCATAACGGCGCTTGCGGTGCCTGTTTCATCCAGAGCATTTTTAACAAACGGTTTAAAATATTCATCGCCCAAAAGCCCCTGGGTATACATCGGGTCTTGTTCGATTTTTTCAATTTGCTCGGGCGTTGCGCCAAGGTCAACAAACATATTCTGCATTGAAGTTTCGCCGCAATACCCCGGACCCATATTGTGTCCGACATAGGTCGGCTTTATGCCCGTATAATCTTCATTACCGTCTGCGGATTTTTGCGCCATATATTCAACAACAAATGCCGTTTGCGAATCGGAACAAACAATCGTTGCAGGGTCAAAATCCTGACCTTTATCTCTGATTACATCAGGCAAAAGTTCAACCGATGCTTTTGAAAACTCTGCATAAGGGTCGCCCCACCAGCCGTTATTTTTTGCTTTTGCACCGCTTCTATAGGCATATCCGTTTGCATAGGGTTTATTCATTGAAGCGGTTGCATCGGTATAAACAAAATAGGTCTGTTTTTCTTTTTCGCCTTTTATGCGGAAAAGCATTATTTTTTCATCGGTGCATTTGCCCCATTGCATTTGTTTTTGTGTTACAAGTTCAAGTTTAATATCCCCCTTGTTTGTGTGCATTATATAGTCGCCGTCCTCGTCTTTCAGGGGGGACATGTTATTATTTTCATCTTTTTGAGCGCCGTAATACGGGATAATTTCAACTTCATTTTCAGAAGTTGTAAAACTTCTGTAATCTTTCATTACTGTGCCTACACCGCCCGCTTTTGAATAAGGGTCGGATTCTGCACCTATAAATATTACTTGTTCCTTGTTTCTGCTGCCGGTAAAAGAAACAGGACGACTCATATATTGAGAAAGTGAAATAACATTGGGGTGAAAACTTTTTGATCCCTTAAGAGGCAAACTCTTTGCAACCTTATTTGTAAAATCTTGAGATTTGACAGCATCTACGCGCATAATACACCCTAATACAACACACTAACAATACAAAACATGTAATACAAAAAAGTTGCCGTTACAATACCCATTTATTGTAAATTTTTGTAAAAAGCAACAAGAACCTTGCTTTTAGCGTTTTATGGGAGCGGATAACTTATTCAAACAGACCCATTTGTCCGTTATTTTGAACGTATTTATATCCCAGATGTTTATATGCCAGAGGTGCTGCCATTCTGCCTCTTTGCGTGCGTTTTAAAAACCCTGATTGCAAAAGATAAGGTTCAATAACATCTTCAATTGTGCGTATATCTTCACCCAGTGCTACCCCTAAAGTTTCAATTCCGACAGGACCTCCATTATAATTTTGAATAATTATTTTTAATAATTCTCTATCGGTAAAATCAAGCCCGTATTCATCAATGTTAAGCGAATTCAGTGCTTCTTTTGCTGTTTTTTCATCTACCGTGCCGTTCCCCTTAACAAGCGCCCAATCTGCCGCGCGCCGGACAAGGCGGTTTGCAATTCTGGGTGTTGATCTTGAGCGTTTTGCAATTTCAATGGCGCCATTTTCATCAATTGAAATATTTAAAATTGATGCACTGCGTTTAACAACTTCGCTTAATTCTTCATTTGAATAAAATTCAAGTCTGTGAATTATGCCAAATCTGTCGCGTAAGGGGCCTGAAAGCGCGCCCGCTTTTGTAGTAGCTCCGATTAGTGTGAATTTTTGAACCGGAACCCGCATTGTTTTTACGGTCTGGTTTTTTCCTGTTGTTAAATCAATTGTAAAATCTTCCATAGCGGGATACAGAATTTCTTCCGCGATTTTATTTAATCTGTGAATTTCATCAATAAAAAGTATCTCGCCTTCTTTTAAGGACATTAAAATTCCTATAATGTCGCGCGGGCGCTCAAGCGCAGGAGCGGATGTAATTTTAATATCTACTCCGCATTCCCCTGCAATTATAGTTGCAAGCGTGGTTTTGCCAAGCCCCGGAGGACCGTATAATAAAATATGATCCAGCTGCACATTTCTTTTTTTTGCCGCACTGATAGTTATTTTTAAGGTATCTTTTACGGTTTTTTGTCCGATATATTCGTCAAAAGTTTTGGGACGGATATTTTTATCATAGGTGCGGTCAAACTCAATTTCCGCCGCATCAAGCTCGGAAGGCTTTTTTATACCCGTTATTTTCTTTTTTTGTTTGTCTGAATCGTCAAAAATCATCCGAGAAATCTCAAATAAATGTAACCGCTGCTCAAAAGGAGCGAAATAAATGTAATTGAAATACCGTATTTTAAATATTCAACAAATGAAATTTTGTACCCGTTTTTATTTGCAGTTTCGCACACAATAACATTTGCCGCCGCACCGATTATTGTCATATTGCCGCCAAGACATGCGCCGAGTGAAAGACACCACCATAAAGGATGAGTATATTCTACACCTTCAATGGCTTGAATTGTTTGAAGCATCGGCGCCATTGTAGCCGTGTATGGAATATTGTCAATAATTCCTGACAAAATTCCTGACCCCCATAGAATAATCATTGCCATGGCGGATTCTGAACCTTTTGCGATATTTAAAAGCCATTTTGCCATAATATCTATGCCGCCTGAAGCTTCAAGCCCGCCTATTATAATAAAAAGTCCTATAAAAAAGAAAATGGTATTCCATTCTACATTAACAAGAACTTTTTGCGGCTTTTCAAAAATTAAAAGAAAGCTGGCGCCTGCCATTGCAACAAGAAACGTTGGAATGTGAGTAATATCATGCGTTACAAATCCTAAAATTACAAGCCCCAGAACAATAATTGAACGTATTGCAAGCGGAATATCTTTTACGGATTTTGAATTATCAATTTCCGCAACTTCCGCCATTTTTTCAGGAGTACTTTTGAGTTGTTTTCTGAAAATAAAAGTCATTATCGCTATTGCAACAAGCATAATTACAAGAACAACTCCGGTTAATTCCTTTATAAAATCCATAAAAGAAAATCCTGCCGCAGAGCCTATTATAATATTTGGAGGGTCGCCGATTAAAGTTGATGTACCGCCTATATTTGAGGACAAAATCTCGGTAATAAGAAAAATAACCGGATTAATATCCAGCTTTTTGCAAACTGCAAAAGTAATGGGCATAACAAGTATAACAGTTGTAACGTTGTCTAAAAATGCGCTTGCAACAGCCGTAAAAACTGCAAGTGAAAATAAAACAAGCTTGGGTCTGCCTTTTGTCAGTTTTAAAATCTCATTTGCAAGCCACTTAAATATGCCCGAATGCGCCGAAATATGCACAACAATCATCATTGACACAAGAAGAAAAATTACGTTAAAATCAATGTAGTTAATAAAATACGACCCTAAATCCTCTAAATTTTTATCGGAAGCTAAAAGCCCCAGCAATAAAGTAATTGAAGCGCCTAAAAGCGCAATGGTAACTTTAGAAATTTTCTCCCATGCAATAAAAATATATGCCGTTACAAGAATAATTGCGCTTATCATAACGGCGTTTTGCTGCACAAGAGCATGCAAGTGTTCCATTTTTCACTCCTCAAATCATATACCCCTATTTTACCTGAACAATCTTCTGTGTCAAAAACGGTTTTTATGTTATCATGAATTTTGAATATACTATAAAAGGATTTTACAATGGGTACCGTGGAACTGTTACTTAAAATATTTAAAGACCCTAACGACAGAAAAATCAAAAAGGTTATGCCCGTTGTTGACCATATAAATCATCTAGAGCCTGAGTTTGCGGCAATGAGCGATGAACAATTGCGCGCAAAAACAGACGAATTTAGAAAAATTTTATCCGAAAGGGAAAAATCTTCTGATTATAAAACTGATTTGGCGCTTGAAAAAGCCGCGCTGGACAAAATTTTGCCGGAAGCTTTTGCCACTGTCAGAGAAGCAGGCAAAAGGGTTTTAAACATGCGCCATTTTGATGTGCAATTAATAGGCGGCATTTTTTTGCATGAAGGGCATATTGCAGAAATGCGCACCGGCGAAGGCAAAACCCTTGTTGCAACGCTGCCCGCATATTTAAACGCATTATCAGGAAAAGGCGTGCATATAGTAACCGTTAATGATTATCTTGCAAAACGCGACCGTGATTGGATGGGCAAAATATTTGAATTTCTAGGGTTAACTGTCGGGGTTATTTTATCTTCCGCTGACGGATACGACTTTGAAGCAAAACATGAGGCTTATTTGTGCGACATTACATACGGTACAAATAACGAATTCGGGTTTGACTATCTGCGCGATAATATGGCAGCTTCAAATGAAATGCTTGTGCAAAGACCGTATAATTATGCCATTATAGATGAAGTTGACAGTATATTAATAGACGAAGCAAGAACACCTTTGATTATTTCGGGGCGGCTTGAACAATCCGCGGAAACTTATATTTTAATGTCAAAAATAGCGCCTCTCCTTGAAAAAAATGTCCACTATGAAGTAGATGAAAAGAGCAAAAATGTAATATTTACGGAAGATGGCATAGACAAAGCGCAGGAGCTTTTAAAAACAAATGATCTTTATGACTTAAAAACTCAGTATGCTCACTATTTAACACAGGCGCTCCGTGCTAAAGAGCTATTTATAAAAGATACGGATTATGTCGTAAGAAACGGCGAAGTCATGATTGTGGATGAATTTACGGGACGCCTTATGCAGGGAAGAAGGTGGTCTGAGGGGCTGCACCAATCAATAGAAGCAAAAGAAGGCGTTAAAATTCAGGATGAAACTCAAACTCTTGCAAGTATTACGTTTCAAAATCTTTTCAGGCTTTATCCGAAACTATCCGGCATGACCGGTACCGCAATGACCGAGGAAGCCGAATTCGGGAAAATTTACAATCTTGAAGTTACCGCCATTCCTACAAATAAACCCGATATCAGGATAAATATGCCTGATATAATCTACAAGTCGCAGCGTGCGAAGTTTGAACATGTGGCAGATGAAATTGCGGAATTTTCTAAAATGGGGCGTCCTGTTTTGGCAGGCACGATAAGCATAGAAAAATCCGAGCTTTTATCAAATATTTTAAAACAGCGGGGGATAAAACACCATGTTTTAAATGCAAAACAGCATGAAAAAGAAGCGTTTATTATAGCGCAGGCGGGGCGTTTGGGTTCTGTTACCATTGCAACCAATATGGCAGGGCGCGGAACGGATATTCTTCTTGGCGGAAATCCCGAATATCTTGCAAAAGAGTCATTAGATTCAAAAAAAATAACTCCCGAACATCCTGATTATGAAAATTTAAAAGAACTGGCGCTTAAAAATGCGCGTAAAATAACGGAAGATGAACATGACAAGGTTGTTAAACTGGGCGGCTTGCATGTTATAGGGACAGAAAGACATGAATCACGCCGTATAGATAACCAGTTAAGAGGGCGTGCGGCGCGTCAGGGCGACCCGGGGTCAACAAGGTTTTATCTTTCTCTGGAAGATGATTTAATGCGAATTTTTGGCGGCAATATTATTGCTAATTTTATGGCTGATGATATGCCGATTGAATCAAGATTGATATCGCGGCAGATAGAATCCGCACAGAAAAAAGTTGAAACGCGCAATTTTGACATAAGAAAATCGGTTCTGGAATATGACGATGTTATTAATATTCAAAGAGAAAAATTCTATACCCAGCGCAAAAAAGTGCTTTCAAATGTTTCTTTGTACGATGATATTCTTTATATGATTGAAAAAGAGTGTGAAAGAATTTTAAGGCAATACGTTTCAAAAGATATGTCGCCCGCCGAATATGTTGAAGCGGATTTAAAACTTTTGACAACGGAAATTCATACGGCGTTTCCGCAGCTTGCCGAAAAAATCAATATAGAAACCCTGCGCAAATTAAGATATCAGGATATGCTGAATTTCCTTAAAGACTCGGCAATAAAAGCTTATAAAGAACATGAAGAAAAAACCGTTGAGCTTTTTAATTCCGTATTATCACAATACGGACAATTAGAAGAACCGCAAATTCCCTTTGCGGATGATAATATGATGCGCCGTATAGAAAAAGATATTTTATTGCATGTCGTTGATCAAAAATGGATTGATCACTTGAATAATATTGATGATCTTAAAGATTCAATCGGGCTTGTTGCATACGGGCAAAAAGACCCCTTGCTTGAATATAAAAAACGCGCATTTGATTATTTTAACCAGATGATGTTTGATATTCAATCAGATACGGTAAAACACATTTTCCGCGTCAAATTTGGCGTTCAATTTGTGGGCGGGCCGGGGTCGATGTAATTTGTATACTTTTAATGCGCATAAGATGATACGCCTGTATGAGTTAATTTAAGATAGCGTTTTAGCAAGGTGCAAGGGTATTATTTAGCGGTTTTAATTTATAACAACCCTTTTTTACCGAAAAATACGGCTGCACCTACCGCGCAAAGGGTTGACAGCGCAATTACATAGGCAAACCCGTGGCTGTTGCCCGCAAAAGGCAATTCCACATTCATTCCCCAGAAGCTTCCAAGCATAGTAGGTATTGAAAGAATAATTGTAATTGCCGCCAAAAACTTCATAACTTGATTAACATTATTATTTATAATTGAAGCAAAACCGTCCATCATGTTTTCTAAAATATTACGGTGCATTTCAACCATTTCTTCCGCCTGACGGGTTTCAATAATCACATCTTCAAGCATATCAACGTCATCTTCGTCAAATTTTAAAAGCCCCTGCATATTTTGTGAATTAACCGACTTTAATATTTTTTCAAGCACAACTCTGTTATCTTTCAGTGCAGTTGTAAAATACACTAAAGATTTTTGCGCCTCAATAAGTTTAAAAAGCGCCTTGTTACTGGTTGTTTTACGCAGAGAATCTTCAAGTTCTTCTGTTTGCTTATTGATAATTTTTAGATACCTTAAATAAAATTTTGCGGTTCTGAATAAAATATTAAGCATAAAATTTGTTTTTTTGCGGGTGTCGAAAAATTTAGATGTATCAGAGTTAAAGGAACTTAAAATTTTATTTTCTTTTGAACAAACCGTAATTACTCCCTCATGCGTAAAAATTAAACCCAAAGGCAGTGTATCAAAGTTTTTTTCATCGTCAAGTATCGGCACATTTGTAATTATCAACAGATTTCCGTCTTCAAACTCAATACGCGACAACTCATCCGCGTCAAGAGAATTTCTTATAAAATCTTCCTCTAAATCCAAAATTATTGAAACCTTTTGAATTTCTTCAAAGGTAGGGGAAATAAGATTGAACCATGAGCCGGATTCAGCATCATTAAGGGTCAATTCTTTCAGTGTTCCGTTGTCTTGCGTTTTGAGAATTTCAATCACACCGCTTGCACCTTTCTCATCCTACTTAAATTAAACTACGCTCAAGGAAAAAGTTCAATCCTTTTACAAACAAGCTCTATATCAAGCCCCATTACATTATAATAGCTGCCTGATAAATTTGAAATAAAACTTGATTTTGGAGGATTTTTTGCATTTATGGGGGTTAAAAAATCCTGAATGCCGTAGCTGCCCGCTTTATCGAGGGGATTTTTTTCTATAATATATTTTAAAATTTGAAAATAGGAAATTTTTCTAAACGTAACAAAACTTTTTGAAACATCAGTATACTTTAAATCGTTATATAAAAACGTATGCGCCGTTATTACCGTATGCGTTCTGTTTGAAAGAGATTTAAGCATAGAAACAGCCTCAAATACATTTTGAGGCTTAACCAAACACACACTATCGAGGATAACAACGGTGTCAGCAGCTATTACAAGGGTATTTTCTTCCTTTACCGCTAACGCCTTGTCGAGAGAATTACTTTTTATAATTTCTTCATCATAAATGCTTGAATATTTTTCCCTGCAATTTGATGTTTTAATCTTAAATTTAATGCCTTTCGATTTTAAAATTTCTTTTCTTCTCGGTGAATTAGAAGCT
>JAJQDG010000008.1:5824-11157 GCA_021202305.1 Candidatus Gastranaerophilales bacterium | reverse complement strand
GGTGCAAATGTTATTTAAGCCGGGGGTTGAATTTAACGGCAGGGTTGATTTTATTCATTTCACCCCTTGCAAGAAAAGTATCATTATTATATATTAAGAAAAGGAGAAACTTGAAATGAATCAAATTACAAAAATTGCATGGGATTTAAACGAAAAAACAGAAAACAGATATCAGCTTGTATATGAACTTATTGAAATTGCAAAAAGGCTTGTTGATGAATCTCAGATTAAGAAAAATAAAGATGATTTTGGATATGATTTTGAAGCTTCCTATGATGTTAATATAAGAAAAGAAAAACCCGTTCAGCATGCAATTATGGTCAAAGCATCAGAATCTGACGACAGCGGGCTTGTCGGATAGCATTAAAGGTGCATTTATTTGATTAATTCCCTTAATTATATTAAAGAAAAATTGTATGGTATAGTTCCTGATGTTGCTGTGGTTTTAGGTTCGGGTTTGGGCAGTTTTACAGACGGTTTAGAAGGAATTACCATTCCTTATGCAGAAATAAGCGGCTTTTTGACATCAAATGTTCAGGGGCATAAAGGTTCTTTATTTTATTACGAGAAAAACGATAAAAAAATTCTTGTTATGCAAGGGCGCTTTCATTATTACGAAGGGCATTCAATGCAAGAAATCACGTACCCTGTAAAAGTTTTTTCAAAGCTTGGAATTAAAAAAATTATTTTAACAAATGCGGCGGGTTCTCTTGATGAAACTCTTTTGCCCGGGGACTTAATGCTGATTAAAGACCATATAAACTACATGGGCAATAACCCCCTTATCGGCAAAAATGATGATAGCCTAGGGGAAAGGTTTCCCGATATGAGTGAAATATACTCAAAAAAATTGCGCCAAATCGCGCTTTTGTGCGCAAAAGAGTGTGAAATAGATTTAACAGAAGGCGTCTATGCCGCCACAATGGGGCCTTCATACGAAACACCAGCCGAAATTAAAATGTTAAAAATAATGGGGGCAAATGTGGTTGGAATGTCGACAATACCGGAAGCCATTGTTGCAAATTGGTGCAATATGGAGGTTTTAGGGTTAAGTTTAGTTTCAAATTATGCGGCAGGCGTTAAAATGGGGCATTTGAGCCACAGCGAAGTTATCGGCGCAGGGCAGATTGCATCTGAAAAAGTAAAAAAACTTTTAAATTCAATTCTTGAAAATATTTAATAGCTGCCCCCTGCTTTTAACACAAACTATAGGGGCTGTTTTTATTTTTGTCAGCTTAAAACCTATTTAAGTTTGATAATTGCTGGTGTAGAACAAGAACCCTATTAAAAGATCTGCAACAAGCAAATATACCGTACACAAAATGGCAGCGCGGGTTGTAGAATCGCCGACATTTTTTGCCCCGCCCTCCGTTTGATATCCTACAGTGGCGCACACGGTTGAAATTATTCCGCCAAAAATAAACCCTTTTAAAAGACTTATGTAAATATCTTTTGTATTGAACATAAGCCAAACGGAATTCATGTATCTGTTTGGATGAAGATCAATTGAATAGTAAGAAACAACCATTCCGCCTAAAACTCCGCACAGTTCGGCTAAAATCACCACAAAAAGGCACCCGAAGGCGCCTGCTATTATTCTCGGCGCAAAATAATAACCGATAGAATCAACGCCTAAAACTTCCATAGCTTCTACCTGCGAAGTAACTTTCATATTGGCAATTTGCGCAGTAATTGCCGTACCCGCCCTTGCACCCATAGCAAGCGCAGCAAAACCGGGAGCAATTTCTCTGATTAGGGCAATACCCAAAAAGCCGCCTATGTAATCATCGGCGCCCGATAATAAAAATTGCTTTGAAACTTGAAGTGCGATAACGGAAGATGCAATAAGCACAATCAAAAGACAAATCCCCAATGAATCAAAACCTATGCTTGCAGCCTGAGATATTACACTTTTAAAGGTAACGTTACCTTTTAAAGTGTATTTAACTGCTGAAATAAAATTTTGTACGCATTCGCCTAAAAATGAAATCATAGGTAGATTTTACAATTAAATACCCAAAATTACAAATAAACCCGCTTTAGATAAAAAAATCCCTCTTAAAACTAAGAGGGGATAGATGTTTAGTGATTTATACAATTAATTTAATCCCGCATAGACGGGATTTTGCGCAATTATTTTCTTTATTTCGCCCCCGACGCCGTTATCTCTGGCATTGAGTTTAGCAATATAATTTTCTCTTTTTACAAGCGGATGTCCCGAAAGCGCCACCGTTCTGTCGCGCCTTACAAAGGCATTCCATGTTGAAACCTCTTTAAGCCATGCTCTTGTTTCTTCCGCTTTTGTATTTGTCATTGTATGATGCTGGCTTTCATGGGCTATTAAACAGGCTATTGCTTCCGTGGGGGCGCCTTTATGCTGTTGATTTATATAAATAACTACTTTACCTGATTGGGTTTTTGTTGTCAGCGCTTCACATTTGTTTGCACCGTATATGGATAAATCTCTAAACATTACTCTAATTGGTTCTCCCGTGGCATTTTTTCCGTTTAAAATGGCAATAACATCGCTGCGCCCGATGCTTTCAAGCGCGTTTAATGCCGCCATTATTTCGGAATTTTTAGTAATAGTTGCAAAATTTCCCGAATAGCCGACATTGCTCGAGAGAAATATTGTCGTCAAAAAGACGGCTAATATGAATAATTTCTTAATCACGCCAAAACCGCTAAACTCTATCAAATATTTTATCGGAATTTTATAAATAAACTTTAAGATACAAATTCCCATTGTTACATATATTAACATAGCCCGATGAACCGCCTGACGGCTATCAAAAAGCCGGAGAAAAAAAGCTAAATTGATTATACGGGGTGAGAAAAAATGGGTCATAAAGTGTATAAAATTTTGATATGCACATTTTTTGCATGGTTTTTTTCATGCGGCAAAATTCAAGCTCAAAATACAGAAGGAACTGCGCAAATTGAAACCGGAAAAGGGCAAATGATTGAACTTTTGCCCGAAAATGTAAACAAAAGTTCAATAAAATTATTCAAAGAAGAAAACGGAAATATTTTGCCCGACAATGATAAAAATTCTAAAGTTCAATACGGAAATATTACAAAATCGAGTATTCCTTTTGTAAAAACGCAAGAGGATTTTGAAATTACGAAAGAAGATATAAAAAACGCTATCCCAACAGAAGCGGATGTAATTTTAAGCAAAAAAGACGAGCATGATATAAAAGTTATGGAAACCAGACATTTTGAAAAAATAAATGATTATGACAGCCCGAAATACCGCGTTGCAAAACTTGAAAATTATCTTTTAGGGCGCACCTGGGAATTTTCCCCTCTGCCGGACAGAATGCGCCGCTTGAGGCTTGCAAGCCAGAGAAAAATGCTCTCCGGAACATCACTTCCCATAGGGATAAGGCGGTACGCTTCGCCTTCAAGAATTGCAAACGATTCAACACCCGTTTATGAAAACGAAGATAATGTCGGGCTGATAGACGGGCTTATGCGCCTTTATGCTCCTGAAGCCTATAAAAACTGGTCGGAAAGGAAAAAACGGCTGAGAAAAAGATATAATGACGGTTAAATAATCAGCCGCCATAAAGTATCATTTGAAGCGTATAATGACATCAAAAATATTTGTCATTTAATTTATAGTATCCTATAGGTTCATTATTTTCCAAATAAATTTTATTGTCATACTCTCTTTTTTCAAGCCATTTCAGTCTGTATAACATTTCAAGCGTAATTATTTCGCGCGCATAATTATTATCCTGCGCCATTTTGACAATCAAAATTTCTTTTGACTTTAAATTATAAACATAAATAAATCCGCCAGCGCCCACTTTTGAAACACAGTTTTTGCAAATTTTTGTTATCTTTGTATCGGTTCTATTTGCACCGCCTATTATAACAGGGTTTTTGATATACGCTTCTATAAACGGGGTATTTTTGTCATCCTGATAATAATTTAAAAAAGCGCGCGCAATTGCCCTCATTGAAAGCCCGTAAACAGGAACGGTGCAGCCGTCTTTTGTTGCAATATAATCGTTTGTTTTACCATAAGTTAAAAGCTTATTCAGTATCTTTTTTTGTACGGGGTGATTAAAATCTGTATATGATGAAAGCTCAAGACCGTTTTGGACGCAATATGCAAGCATCATGGCATGTTTACCCGAACAATTGTTAAAAACCGGAGTGTAGTCCGTTATATTTTCCGAAGTATCAAGCGGGGGAATAATCGGGCATTTAAGATATGTTTCATTCAAACCGATTTTATCTAGTATGGAAAGTACAAGATTTCTATGAATTTCGCGCCCTGAATGCGAACCCTGCATAACAGCAAGCTCTTTATCGCTGAAGGGGGTTATATCGGTTAAAATTGAAGCTTGTATGGGTTTAAACAGGCTTCTTAAATAAAATTTATCCCCCTCATCATCCCCGATTTTAAATTTTAAGCCTTTTTTGCCGTATAAAAAAAGCATTGAAAAAAATCTGTTGTCCAAATAGTCGGAACGGTACAAATCCAAAATCGGAACGTAATTCATTTTACCCTTTAATATTTAAAATTTTCTTCAAGCGGCTTTTTAAAATTCTGTTTTCTTCATCAAGCCTTTTTATCTCTTTTTGCAAGCCGCGCACTAGTGTTTGAGCCTCTTGCTCATTATTGGGTTTTACAAGCGAAAATCCAACGCCCATAACAAAACGTTTTTTTGCATCTTCTTTAAAGGCGAGAAGAATTTCAATGTCTTTATCTGTTATATAGCCGAGTTCAATAAGAAGCTCCGCCATTTTAACGGAAATACCGTTATCTTCTCGTTGTTTTTGTTCTCTTATTGCAGTTGCAAGCTGAATTTCATCAATTTTTCCTAATCGCTTTAACATTTCGCCCGTGCGGATTTTTCCTGCCATAAATTGTGAAACGGCAATAATTGTTTTGTTTCCGGGGATATCCAAAAACTGCAATTCTACGCTGCGCACGAAAATTGAACAGGTTTGAGCAAATGTCCAATAATTTGCAAGAGTAATTTCAAAAAGATCCGCGCCTTCGCTGACTTTTTTAAAAAAGACATAATATTCTTCCGGTAATTTTTTTTCGTGGTTAACAAGTTCCTGTTTTCCCGCAAAAGTAAGCTTTGGAATATAATATTGCATAAGATCGTCAGAGACAAATATATCCATAAAATCAGATAATTCCGTTTTTAATTTATCTCTCGTTTTTAAATACAAAACCTGCTTCACCCAAAGGGGCAAAACATCAACATTGTTTATAAAAAGTTCACTTATAGGCTGCGAACACAAAATTTGTTGGGGCGGGGGGGGGGGGGGGGGGGGGGGGGGGGGGGGGGGGGGGGGGGGGGGGG
>JAJQDG010000008.1:0-5814 GCA_021202305.1 Candidatus Gastranaerophilales bacterium | reverse complement strand
TTAAAAAAAAAACCCGCCTTACCCCAAGTGGCCAAAAATCAACAATGTTTATAAAAATTTGACATATTTGCTGCCCACAAAAAATTTTTTAACCCCCCCCCCCCCAACGTTTGGTTGAGATATTTCACCGGAATTACAATAAAATAAATCCTTTTTTTGGCTAAAATTCATAATTACAAAATGCCTCTAGTTAAAACTCACCCTTTATAATAGCATAAAAGACGGATTTGCTCAAAAATTTTTAGACTTAAATACACTATTCATTTGATTTTTTAACTAAATATCCGTCTTTGCCGCCAACTGCCCGCATGCGGCATCTATATCGGCGCCTCTTTCAAGCCTGACTGTAACTTTTTTGCCGGAAGATTCCAGAAGGTATTTAAAAAACATAACATTTTTTTTTGAAGGTTTTTTGAATTTATCTTTTGGCGTAATCGGATTATAGGGAATTAAATTCACGTTACACTTTAAATATTTCATATAAGAAATAAGCTCAAGCGCCATGTCTTTTGTATCGGTCAAGCCATCTATCAAAATATATTCAAGAGTAACGCGTTTTTTGGTTTCGTCAATATAATATTTAAGAGCGTTTTTTAATTCTTGCAGATTATATTTTTTTTCAACAGGCATAATTTCCGCCCTTAAAGCGTTATTAGGCGCGTGGAGCGAAATTGCAAGAGTCGGGATAAGTTCTTTTTTTGCAATTTCTCTTATTTTTGGCGCAATGCCGCAGGTGGAAACAGTTATGCGTCTTATGCCTATCATAAGCTTAGAATTAATAATTTGAATTGCCTTATACACATTGTCAAAATTATTAAAAGGCTCTCCCTGCCCCATAAAAACAACGTTTGTAACTTTTAAACCGGTATCTCTTTCAATTGTCAAAATTTGTTCAACCATTTCATACGGCAATAAGTTTCTTATAAAGCCGCGTTTTGCTGTTGCGCAAAAAGCACAGCCCATAGGGCAGCCTACCTGCGAGCTGACACAGGCGCTTAAATTACCTCTGTTATCAAAACGCATTAAGACGCATTCTGCAAGGGCGCCGTCTGAATATTCAAGAAGATATTTTATTGTGCCGTCAGCACTCATTTGTTTTGTTTTTATTTTAACATCGGTAATTTTTGCACATCCAATCAGCTTTTCTCGAAGTTCTTTTTTTATATCGGTCATTTGCTCAAAAGAAGCCGCCGCCTTTACATATATCCAGGAAATAATTTGATTTACGCAAAATTTTCTCTCATCAAGCGAAAGTATAAATTCGCTCAACTCATCAAAGCTCATTTTTGTTAAGACTTTTTTTTCTTCCATATCTGATTATTTTAGCATAAAATAATCTTATGGAAGAAATAAACATAATAGGCGCAGGGCTTGCAGGTTCAGAAGCGGCTATATATTTGGCAAAAAAAGGAGTTAAGGTAAATTTATACGAAATGCGCCCTGAAAAAACAACGGGTGCACATAGGAGCGGATATTGCGCAGAATTTGTGTGTTCAAATTCACTGGGTGCAACAGCTCTAACAAGCGCGTCGGGGCTATTGAAAGAAGAAATTAAAATTTTAGGCTCAACTCTTATAGAAGAAGCTTTTAATTGCCGCGTGCCTTCGGGCGCTTCCCTTTCAATTGACAGATTTGGTTTCAGCAAGAAAATAACGGATATTGTAAAAAATAATCAAAATATAAATTACGTAACAAAAGAAATAACAGCTATACCGAACGAAGGAATAAATATTATTGCAACAGGCCCCCTGACAAGTATGGCTTTGTGCGAAGACATAATCAAAAAAACGGGGGAAGAAAATTTTAAATTTTTTGATGCGGTTGCCCCTATTATAAAAAAAGAATCTGTTGATTTTAAAAAAGCGTTTTTTGCTTCAAGGTGGGATAAGGGCGAAGCTGATTTTATAAACTGCCCCATGACAAAAGAGGAATATGAAAATTTTTACCGGATTTTAACAACCGCACAAACCATTGAACTGAAAAATTTTGAAGCAAAATTCTTTGAAGGCTGCATGCCTGTTGAAGTTATGGCAAAAAGGGGGAAAGATACTCTGCGTTTTGGCCCGTTAAAACCTGTCGGGCTTTTTGACAAAAGAATACCGTCAGATTACAAAAAACAGCAGTTTTACGCCGTGGTTCAATTAAGGCAGGATGATAAAGAAGGGGATTTGTACAATCTTGTCGGTTTTCAAACAAATTTAAAATGGAATGAACAAAAACGCCTTATCCATTCTATACCGTCTTTAGAAAATGCAGAAATAACAAGATACGGCGTAATGCATGCAAACAGTTTCATAAATTCGCCTAAAATTTTAAATAAAACGCTGAACACAAAAAACAATCCCGATTTATTTTTTGCAGGGCAGATAACAGGTGTCGAAGGGTATACAGAAAGCATAGCAACGGGGCTTTTAGCGGGAATTAACGCATACAGGCATTTAACCGGAAAAAATCTTTGTGAATTACCGCCCGTAACAATGCTAGGCGCACTTATTGATTATATTACATATCCGGAACACAAAAATTTTCAGCCCATAAATTCAAATTGGGGAATAGTTTCAAAAATTGAAGCGGATAAAAAGATAAAAAAAGATAAGCAGTTAAAAAATACCTTGCTTGCAAATCGCTCAATTGAATGTATTTTAAAAATAAAAAATAAGATAGAATCACCTTAAAAAAAGGAGTTAAATATGGAAACAACAGTTAAAACGCCTCTTGAAACAAAATCAAATTTGTTTGTTCTGGGGTTTTTTGAAAACAACGAAACAACTGAAGTGCAGAAAGAATTAAATTTGAAATATCCGTTTTTAGAAAAATTAAACGGAAATTTTGAAGGCAAATTTAACGAAACACTTGCATTTCCTCTTGAAAACGGGGTCATGGCGGTTATTATAGGACTCGGCAAAAAAGAAGAATTTAATTCCGATAAATTGCGCCAATCAATAGCAAGCGGCGTGAATGCAGCAAATAAGTATATAAAAAACGGAACAATTTCAATAGAACTTCCTGAAAACAGTTGTGTTAAAAGCGTTATTCTGGGCGCTTATATGGCAAATTACAGGTTCGATAAATATAAAACCGAAAAAGAAAATAAAATTGAAACGCTTGAAATTTTAACAAAAGAAACCGGACTTGAAGAAAAAATAAAGGAAGCTTCAATCATAGGAAACGCTATGAATTACACCAAAGATATGGTATTTGAATCGGCTGAAATTATGACGCCTTCTAAAGCTGCGGAAATTGCTTATGAACTTTCAAAAAAATACGGGCTTGAAATTAAGGTTTTGGATAAGGAAGAATTAAAAAAACAAAATTTTAACGCATTTTTAGCAGTCGGGCAGGGCAGTGTTGAACCGCCTAAATTTATTCACCTGACATATAAAAGCAAAAATCCTAAGAAAAAAGCTGCGCTCATAGGAAAAGGCATAACATTCGATTCGGGCGGTCTTGATATAAAGCCGGCATCATCAATGCTCACAATGAAAACCGATATGACAGGCTGCGCTACCGTTTTGGGAGTTTTAAAAGCAATATGCGAATTGAAGCCGGAAATAGAACTCCATGTGTTATCGGCACTTTGTGAAAATATGCCATCCGGCTCAAGCTATAAAGTAGGAGATGTAATTGTTTCAAAGTCGGGCAAAACAATTGAAGTTGATAATACTGATGCCGAAGGCAGATTAACGCTGGCTGATGCCCTTACTTATGCGGATGAATTAAACGTTGATGAAGTTATAGATATAGCAACGCTGACAGGCGCCGTAATTACCGCTCTTGGGAGCAATATAACAGGTATTATGGGTAATAATCAAGCTCAAATTGACGAGTTTAAAGAAACAGCTTTAAAAAGCGGCGAGCTTGTATGGCAGCTGCCGATTTTTGACGATATGATTGATAATTTAAAATCGGACATTGCCGATATGAAAAATACAGGTTCAAAAGGTGCCGGTTCCAGTGTGGCAGGACGTTTTTTACAAAATTACACAAAATCAGAAAAATGGCTTCACATAGATATCGCAGGAACCGCCTATACAGATAAAAGTTATAAAGAAATTCAAAAGGGCGCAACCGGAGTTATGGTAAGAAGCCTGATTAATTACCTGAACAAAAATTAATAAAAATTAACAATAATAACGCGGGATAGCAATTTTTTACTATCCTGCTTTTTTATTACATCGTGAAGTAATACTGGTAATTTTATGGCAATAGAAGCTAAAAAACCTGAAATTTCGAAAGAAACATATGTAACAGCGGGTACAGGCGCTTTGTTGGGGGGCGCAGCAAGCAAGGCTGCCATAAATTCGCATCTTTCATCGGCCGCTAAAAAAACAGTAAAAGCGTTTGACGGAAGCGCTTCAGAATACGACACTTTTGTAAAAAAACATGCGGATTTAATTACAAAAGCAGTTGAATCCAAAAAAGGAGTTTTTGGCAAAATAAATAAATTAATTACTAAATCAGGCGGCATTTATACCGATGAAATTATAGATAATACAACCGGAGAAGTAATGGACGGTTATTGGAAAAAAGCAGCAGGAAAACTTTCGCACAAGTTTTCGGGCAGCGAACTTGAAACAAAAACCGAAGCATTAAGAAACAAATTATTATCAAAAGAGATTTATAAATCTTATAAAAGCGCAACAAAATTCAAAAATGCTGCAATAGTGGCAGGTGCAGCCATGTTTGGGCTTTTTGGCGCCTGCATTTTAAAAGAATTAAAAGATGATTCAAAGCCAAAAGAAAAGACACCTGCAGTAAGCGTTCATTAGTTTTATCCTTTTTAAATTTTTGGGGCTTTGCAAATATCGGACGATAGTACGGATGACCGTTCATAAATTTGTTTTTTGAGCCTGCCTTAAAAATTAAAATTTCTCCGTATTTTCTTTTAGAATTTTTAAGCCCGCATTTTAAACCCGCAAAGGGTTAAGTTCGCCAATTTTCCTTTTTAAAGCTTTTTACCCGCATTTCAAGCTTGTTTTTGGGGGCAGATGTGAACATCCATCTGGTTGAAAGGAATTGTGATTTTTAATTCATCAAATCTTTGTTTTATCATAATTCTAAAATATCTATGTACTGCCCACTGTTTCATGGCGGTAGTCTTAAAGCGCACTCTTAATAATATGGAAGAATCGCTAAAGGCGTCTATTGCAATAATTTCGGGTTCGGATAAAATATAGGGCGCATAATCGGGATTTTTTCTTATTTCGCCGCACAAATCTCTTAAAACTTTTATTACATACGGAATATCGGACTCGTAAGAAACAGGAACATCAACAATCGGGTGTGAAAAATCTCTTGTGTGATTTACAACTTTTTCAACAAGTCCGTTTCTTATGTAATTAACATCGCCGTTATAACTTCTTACAACAATCATGGCAAGATTTATTTTTTCTACGGTGCCTGTTGAATTATATATTGTAACATAATCGCCCACTCTGATTTGACCTGAAAGCAAAATTACAAGCCCTGATATGATATCTTCAACAAACCTTTTAGCGCCAAAACCTATTGCAACACCAAAAACACCTGCTGTTGCAAGAATAGGTTTCATATCAATGCCCAAATCACCTAATAAATTGCTCGCAAAGAAAAGGAAAATAATTGTATTTGCTATTGAAATACACAAAAAGCGTATTGTGGAATATTGTTTTGAAACTTCATCATCTTGTATTTTTGAAATTGCTTTTGAAAAAAACAGATGAATAAATTTCTTTGAAATGTGAATACAAATAAAAAAGAATAAAACCTCAAGACAAAGTTTTACTATTAGCGCGAAATTTATTTTAGAAATTATATCCTGCAAGATAAGCTCCC